>NZ_CANPWG010000040.1 GCF_947581915.1 Candidatus Palauibacter scopulicola | reverse complement strand
GCAGATCGCGTAGGCTGGTGTTTACCGGTGTAGCCGACAGCATGAGGACCTTGGTCTTCGTTCCTGCTCCGATCACTTCTTTGAGCAACCGCCGATAGCGGCTCCGAGAGATCAGATTGCCATCGTCATCCCTCCTGTCGCGCCCCTCGTTGCGGAAGTTGTGTGACTCGTCGATGACGATGAGGTGAAAGGTACTCCAGTTGAATCCGCCAAGGTCCGTGTCGCCCGCCATGCCGCTGGTACGACTGAGATCCGTGTGGGCTAAAACGGTATACCCGAACCGATCGGCAAGGAATGGGTTGCCCCGCTGTGCGGTGTGAGCTGGGTACTGCAACCAGTTCTGCTTGAGTCGACTTGGGCAGAGTACAAGAACCCGTTCGTTTCGAGCTTCGAAGTACTTGATGACACCCAGCGCAGTGAAGGTCTTCCCGAGCCCCACGCTGTCAGCGATGATGCAGCCGTTGTGGTGCTGCAGTCGGTTGATTGCGTTGATCACACCTTGCTTTTGGAAGTCGTAGAGTTCGTCCCAGATGCGGGAGTCGAAGAGGTGGACACCGCTGGCGAGCTGCTCACTCTCCTTCTGCTGGGCCAAGCGTTTTCCCAATGCATGATACAACGTCTTGTAGTAGACGAACTCCGGGGCGTAGTCTCTGCCAAGCCGCGCGAGGGCTTCGAGTACTTCCTTCTTGGCATCGCACGTGAGTCGTTCGTCAACCCAGAGGTCGTCAAACCATCCGAGCAATGGCTCCCTTTCCGAAGCACCGCGCACCTCTAAGTTGAGTTCGATGTTCGGGGCTTGCCCGAACCCGAGCCCGCGGCGAGTGAAGTTCGAACTCCCAACGAGGGCGGCGGTGGCCGCGCCGGATGCGGCAACATGATACATTTTCCCGTGGAGGAAGTTACTCTGCCTCACCGTCCGGATGTCGGCCCTCCGCTCGATCCAGTCGGCGCACGCACGTGCCAGGGGCTTTTGCTTTAGGGCGTGCGTCAACTCCAAGCCGCCTTCATCTGACAACCGAAACGCCTTTTCGTCGTCCTCGCCGGGATCCAACGAACGGACTCCCCGAGGGTCTCCATAGAGGAACCGCATTCGCTCGATGTGGTCGAGACGATTCCGCAGAGCCTCGTAACCGTAGATCGTGAAGTAGGCCGATACCACGGACAGAAGGCTCCCGGGGACCATATGGCTCCCGAGGAAGTCCCCCACTGTACGCGAGCGGTTGTCGACGATGGCTGTTGTAGAGGCGTCGACCGGCGGGGGGGTTGGACTCCCTACACGCATGCTCTTCGGACAGAAGTGATCAAGGAGTACGGGTCAGCGAAGATCAGTGTACGACCATTAGCATGGGGATCGGGGTTATCGAAGAACGATCAAATGATGCCGTTGGGTGCCAACGAACCGCAACCCTCGGCTTATCCGATGCCATGAGCAACCATGTCGCGGACTCGTGTACAGGGTCCAGAGATCACGCCCCGCACCGGATGTCGGTGTCCGGAAAGTTGTTTGGGCGAGGAAGTGCTCCGGCTCCACCGCCCTGCACCGGTCCTACCAAGTTTTCTCGCAGTGGGCGGGGGCGAGGCCCCAAGACCTGCAGGCGTCTCGTCGGCCTTTCCGGGCGTACGAGCGGCTCGCCGGCATGAACCTACGAGAGGAGCTCCCACCATCGCCTCCCCGCACGGTTGAGGGCGTGATGACGGCACCGCGCATCATCGGTTCAGGATTGGATCGGATGAGAGCGCGGAGCTATGATGTGGAGACCATGCAACTTACCGAAGTCACTTGGCGGGACGCGCAGCGGATGCCCGACGACGGCAATCGCTACGAGGCGATCGGCGGGGTCCTGCACGTGACCGCCGCTCCCAAGTGGCGCCACCAGGTGGTCGGGGCGCGGCTCCTGAGGAAGCTGTGCGAGTTGTTGGAGGATCCCGGACACGGCGAGGTGGTGCCCACTCCCGGCGTCGAGTTCCCCGCCACCGGCGAAGGCGTGCAGCCGGACATCCTCTTCGTGTCCAACGAGCGGCGCCACATCGTCGAGGAGGCGGGACTCGTAGGGGCGCCCGACCTCGTCGTGGAGGTCCTCTCTCCCTCCACCGCCAAGCGCGACCGCGGCGTTAAGCGGCGGCTCTACGAGCGGCAGGGCGTGCGCGAATACTGGATCGTGGACCTCGCCGAGCACCGGGTCGACGTGTACCGCTTCGGCTCGGGAACCGGGGCGGAACCCGACGTGAGCCTCAGGCCCGAGCGCTTCCGCCGGCTGCTCCCCGTCCGCCTCGGCGACACGCAGATCGGCACGATCGACCTCTCCGCCATCTTCGCCCCCGGATTCGGCGAGCCCCCCGGCTGACCAGGCGGATCTCCTGAGGCCAGACGCAACATCTTCCACGAAGGCACTTATTCGGCGTCTTGCCGAATCACCCGTTGAGTTCTGTCCGAATCACCCGTTGGATTCCGTCCGAATCACCCGCTGGAGATTCTATTTCAGGCGCTACCAGGTCGTTTCGTAGCGGGCGGGGGCGAGGTTCCAGGTTTCGCCGTAGACGTGCAGGCGGTGGGTCGGCCCATCGGGGCCCACGAGCGGCGCGCCGGCGTGGGTCCACGCGAGGAGGCTGCCGCGCAGGTTGAGCACGCGCCGGCCCTGCTCGTCCTGCCGCTTCGCGTACTCGGAACTCCGGTGGCCGATCGTGCAGTACGCCACGACGGTGCGGTCCGCGTACCGGCCGGGGTCCTGCTCGAACTCCTCGGAGGTGATCGAGCCGGGAATCCAGGAAACCTCGCGCTCGCGGGGCGCCCGGGCGTCGACGAGAACGACGCTGCCGGTCTCGAGCAGCCGTCCCACCTCTTCCACGGTGACGGCTTCCACCTCGGGGAAGCGCCGTTCGACCTCCGCCACCATCTCTTCCACGCGCGCGAGCTTCTCGGCGTCGGACAGCGCGGCCTGACCGGTACAACCGGTGGCGGCGACGAGTATGAGGGCCGGCGCCAGAGCCAGCAGGGTCGGCGCCAGGACCGGGATTGCCTTGTGTCGTTCCATCGTCTTTCTCACGGGCTTCTTTCTCACGGACAGATCGTCGTGCTCCCTTGACGGGCCGTTCAGGCGGCGCGGGCGGTGGCGATCCCCCTGGCCAGCGCTTCGACGAGCCGGGGGATCGAATGCGCCGGCGTGGCGCAGAGCGCGATCCGCACCGCGCCCTTCATCGGGACCACGTACACCCCGGCCTCGCGCATGGTTGCGGCGGTCACCTCCGCGTCCGGCGTGAACACCGAGACGAAGAAGCCGCCCTCGTAGCGGGGGTAGGTCAGCCCCGCACCCCCCGCAAGCTCGTTGAAGACCGCGACGCGCTCGTTGAGGAGGCGAATCATCCCCGCGCGCTCCTCCTCCGTGCGCCGGCGCAGCTCCGGATCCGTGAGGAGTTTGGTGGCGCCGAGCAGTCCGAGGTGGTTGCAGTTCGACCACGTGGCCCGGCACGAGAAGCCGAGCGCGTTCGAGATGCGCTGCCGCTCCTCCGCCTCCCGGTGGAGCGCCACGAGCGCCCCCACCCGCGCGCCGTAGAGGGCGAACGACTTCGACACGGTCCAGCCCACGAGCACCGTCGCGGACTCCATCATCCGCGGGAGCTGACCGATCCAGCCGTTGGACCCCTCATCTCCGAACTTCGCGTACGCGTGGTCGAGAAGGAACGCGACGGGACCCCGCCGACCGACCTCCCGCACGATTTCCGCCACGGCCTCCCACTCCGACTCGTCGAGCGAATAGCCGGTGGGGTTGTTGCAGGGGAAGTTGAAGAGGACGAGCGACCGTCCCTGCCGCTCGATCTGGCCCTCTAGCCCGGCCCGGAAGGCCTCGACATCGAGGCGGATCCCGGCGTCGAACATGTTGAAGGTCTCGACCGCGCGGCCCGAATGGGTCGAGATCGTGTGGTACGGACCCCAGTAGTAGCTGGGCGTGAGCGCCGCCTGCCCGGGTTCGAGGAAGTTCAGGATCGCGTGGTGGATGGCGCCGGTGCTCCCCGGCGTGGCGACGGCGACCGCCTGCTCGGCCAGCCCGCCCTCCCCCAGGAGGTCCGCGATCACCGCGGCCAGGTACGGAGGGTCTCCGGAGATCGGCGCATAGCCGGCGGCGCGCGCGTGCGGCACGCGTCCCAGCGCCTCGGCGGCCGCGGGCATCACCGCGAGGCTCCCGTCGTCGTTCATCAGCGCCCCGAGCGTCGAGTTCAGGATGGACTCGCCCGCCTCGGCCCGGCGGACCGCCTCCCCGTGCAGGGCGAAGATCGGGTCGTTGCCCTCGCGCGTCGCCGCCTCGGGAATGAGGCTGCCGGAAGAACCGGAAAGGGTCGTCATCGCTGTCGTCATCCTCCTCTACCGGACCTTGTTGGAGAAGTTGCCGTGGACGCTGTACCGGGCGATGGCGCCGTCCTCCCGGTGGAAGATGTACGCCTCTCCGAGCTCGCCGTCGTCCCGGACGCGCCGGAAGGTATCGCCGCTCTCGTGCCGCAGCTTCGTCATTCCCTCGACCGGATCGTTCGAGGGCACACCGAGCGCCGCGAGACCATCGTCCCACCGGAGGATGACCGTCTCTCCCCACGTGGACTGGTAGAGTCCCTCGTACTCCGCCAGGGAGGCCGGGCGCGGCGTCCCACCGCCCGGATCGCTCTGGATCTCCTCGAAGGCCGCGCCCAGCGTCGCCATCATCTTCGTCCACACGTCGGTGGGATTCGCCTGCGCGTTCATCATCACCACGCCGGCCAGCTTCTTCGCCGGAAGGAGCTGGAAGGTCGAGCGGAAGCCCGGACAGCTCCCGCCGTGGCCCACCGCACGCTCCCCATCGCGGCGCGAGACCGCGAACCCGAGCCCCCACATCGAGTCGAAGTCGGGGTCGACCCAGTGCACGCGGTGCATCTCCCTCAGCGTGTTCGCGTCGAGGATCTCCGTCCCTCCGTTCTCCAGCAGGCGAAGCTGCCACGAGGCGAGGCGCGCCAGATCCTCCACGGTGGAGGCGAATCCCGCCGCGGACGCCATCCCCAGCGCCTGGAAGAAGGGGGCCTCGGCCCGCTGGCCGTCCCGCTCGAGCCGCGAATATCCGGTGGCGTAGCGGCCGCCCTGGTGCTCGACGGGAATGTCGGGGTACGTGTCCGACATCCCCAGCGGCTCCAGGATCCGGCTCCGGATGTACTCGTCGTAACCCATCCCCGAAGCCTGCTCGATCAGCTGTCCCGCCAGCGCCATCCCCAGGTTCGAGTACTGGAAGTAGCGGCGGCCGGGATAGAGCGTCTCCTGCTCCGAAAGCCCCTCGATGATCTCGTCCGCCGTCGGGAAGGGGTGATCGGGACCGGTCCAGTAGGGGTGCGCCGATTCCCGCGGGAGTCCCGAGGAGTGGGTGAGGATCCCCTCCACGCTCACGTTCGGACCGTCGGGGTACACCTGTTCGAGATCGTACCACGGGAGGTGCGCTGAGACGGGATCGTCGAGGTCCAGCTTGCCCTCGTCCCGCTGCTGCATCACGCCGATGGACGTAAAGAGCTTCGAGATCGAACACACCGAATACATGGTCGACGGCGTGGCCGGGACCCCGGTCTCGCGGTGCGCGTACCCGTAGCCGCGGGCCCACACGAGATCCTGGTCGTGCACGAGCGCCGCCGACACGCCGGGGATCTTCTCGTACGCCATCTTCGCGTCGAGCCAGGCCTCGAACAGCGCCACCGCCTGCTCGAAGCGCGGATCGTTCACGGGATCGCCGTTCCCCTGGGCACACCCGGAGGCGGGAGCCGCGAGCACGACGGCGACGACGCAGGCGACGGCACGACGCCATGGACGGCCTCGGAATGGACGGGTCATGAGGCGCCTCCTTGAAGGGCGGGGTGAGCATCGGGCCTCGGCCTCCGACGGCGAGGCGTGGTTCAACTCTGGCGCGAAGGCGGGGGGCGCG
>NZ_CANPWG010000039.1 GCF_947581915.1 Candidatus Palauibacter scopulicola | reverse complement strand
GCGCCGCCGCCGTGTTCGGTATCCTGATCGCGGCGGCGCGCCTCGATATTCCGCAGCGCGTGATCGGCCTCGTGCCCGCGACGGAAAACCTGCCGGCCGGGGATGCGGTGAAGCCGGGGGACGTGATCCGCGGCCTGTCGGGCAAGTCGATCGAGGTCATCAACACGGACGCGGAGGGTCGCCTCATCCTGTCGGACGCCCTGACGTACGCGCAGCGGCTGGATCCCGTGGCCATCGTCGACATGGCCACACTGACCGGGGCCTGTGTCATCGCCCTCGGCCACCACGCGGTGGCGGTGCTCGCGAACGACCGGGGCATCGCGGACGAACTGTCGAAGGCCGGCGAGGCGACCGGGGAACGGACGTGGCCCCTGCCGCTGTGGAAGGCGTATCGGGCGCAACTCGACTCCGAGATCGCGGACATCAAGAACATCGGCGGCCGGGGCGCCGGCACGATCACCGCGGGCTGGTTCCTGCGTGAGTTCGTGTCGGACGACGTGCCCTGGGCCCACCTCGACATCGCGGGTACCGCATGGGCGAAGGAAGCGCGTGGCTGGCAGCCGAAGGGGGCCACCGGGGTCGGCGTCCGGCTCGTCCACGAATGGCTGCGCCAGCGAGGGTGATCAAGATCTTCGTCCGCGCGCTTGGCTCCGGCGCGGAATTGTGCCGCGGGCGACTGCCGAGCGGGCTGCCGGGCGCGCTGCTGCTCGCGGCCGGGGGCGTCTCCGCGGCCCACGCCCAGGAGCCGCCCCTCCCGGACAGCCTGCCGCCGGTGGTGGACAGCCTGGAGGTCGTGCCCGATTCCGTCCTCGCCGCGTTCGCCGACAGTGTACGGCCGCGGGCGCAGAGCTTCCCACGGCGGCTGACGGGCCTGCGCGGCCCCACGCACGAGATCTTCGACTGCGACCGCGAGTGCGTCCACTCTTCCCCCTCGTTCACCCTCATCGAACTCCTGCTCGAGCACGTTCCGGGGATCACGGGCGTTCGCGGCGAGTTCTACCAGGGGCCGCACCACGTCTTCGACGGCGGCTTCGGGCCGGGGCTCGTGACCCTCTACATCGACGGGCGCGAAGTCCTCCCCCTCTCCCGAACCCAGGCGGACCTCCGCCGCGTGTCGTTGAACTATGTCGACCGGGTGCGCGTGTATCGCGGTGCGGACGGCCTCGTCATCGACGTCGACCTCATTAGCCACGACGGGGTCCAGGCCTACTCGCGCGTGAGCGGGATCACGGGGGATCCACGCTCCGAGATCCTCGACGCCGTCTTCGCCAACTCGCTGGGCGGCGCGTCCAACGTCGAAGCCTCCTTCGAGCGGTACGACGTCCGGGACAGGCAGAACGACCAGAACCGCTTCGCGGTGCAGGGTCGCTTCTCGTGGATGCCGCGCTCGAACGATTTCGGGGTTCAGCTGGACTATCGTTCGGAGAACATCGAACGCACCGGGCTCGACACGCTGGAATTCTCGCGCCGCGAACTCGTGCTGCGGACGCGGGCGAACCTGGGGCCGCGAGCGCAGATCGAAGCCTACAGTCAGGCCACGAGCTTCAAGGACATCGTCGCCAACGTCCCGGACAGCCTTGCACCGAAGCGGGGCGCGGATGGCGTCGGCCTGCGATTCTCGGCCCGGCCGGGATCGGGAGGGGTCTCGATGGGCCTCCGTTTCGCCGGGCGCGATGCCTATGCCTCGCGCCTCGCGGATCTCTCCGCCTGGCAACCCATCGGCCCCTTCGCGCTCGAGGGCGGGGCGGAGCTCGCGAGCTGGAACGAGTTTCCGACGGAGTCCTGGCGGGCGGGGATCGCCTTCCGCGACACGCTCCTGTTTCCGATCGCACTCAGGGCCTTCACCGCGGAGGGCACCCGGGGCATCGGCTTCCCCCTGCATCCCATGCTCGACACCCTGGAGACAGCGGAATTCCCGCTCGCGGACAGCCTGCGGTTCGATTCGCGCGGCGCCTCCGCGGCCTTCGAGATCGGGCCGTTCAACGTCGGCGGCCGCTATTCGGAACAGTGGATGGATCGGCAGGTCGGCTTCGGCGCTCCCTTCGACCGGCTCGTCGTCGCGGATTCCGGGGAGGTGGACATCACGTCGCTGGAGGTGCGCTTCGACGGGCCGGTCGTGCCCCTCGGCGTGCTGCTTCGTGACGTGGCGCCGATCCGCCTGCGGGCGTCGTGGCGAAAGTTCGACTCCCGCGGCGCCGAGACCCTCTTCCTCCCCGATCGCCTGTTCCGCACGGAGCTCTACCTGACCGATACCTTCTTCGACGAGAATCTCCGGATCTGGGTGTCCCTGCACATCGACCGCCGCGGGGAGCGTCTCGTCCCCGTCCCCGGCTCCCCCGACCCGGTGATGCTGGAGGCGGACAGTTGGATGGGCGGACACCTGATGTTCAAGATCGCCGACTTTCGGTTCTTCTGGCGTTTCGGCAACCTGGGGGCGGATCGACTCGGCGATTTTCAGGGGGCGGGGTTCCCGCGCGGGGTCAACGTGTACGGACTTCGCTGGGACTTCTTCAATTGATCGCCAATTGATCGCCAATTGACCGCGCGCGCGCCGCGGAGGGAGAGGGCGAAGTGATTCGCAGCATGACCGGCTACGGCTCGGCGACCGTGACGGTGGAGACCGGAACGGTCACGGTCGAAGCGCGCTCGGTGAATTCCCGCGGGCTGAAGGTCGTGGTGAAGGCGGCCCCCGGGGTGGAGCACTCGGAGGGCGACCTGCGCGCGCTCGCGGAATCCCGGGCGCGCCGCGGCCGCCTGGATCTCTTTGTCCGCGTGGAGGGCGCCCCGGAGGCGGGCGGCGCGAGTCTGGACGAGGCGCGCGTGCGGGAAGTGCTCGACGCGTGCGCGCGGCTCCGGGATGATTTCGGGGTGTCCGGCGAACCGGACATGGCTTCGCTGCTGGGCGTGGGCGGGATCTTCCGGAGGGCGGGCGGCGAGGGCGGGGAGTTCGTGCCGGAGATGGGAGATGTGAAGCGGGCGGCGGCGGAGGCGCTCGACCTGCTGGTGGAGATGCGGGACGGAGAAGGGGCCCGGCTCGAGGTCGACCTTCGGGGACGCCTGGCGGGGCTCCGGGAGGCGATCGATGGCGCGGAGGCGCTGGCGCCGGAACGGCTCGAGCGCGAGCGGCACCGGCTCCGTGAGGCGGTCGCGGACCTGGCGGGGAAGGGATTGGACGAGGATCGGCTGCTGCGCGAGATCGCGCTCATCGCCGACCGCTGGGAGATCAGCGAGGAACTCGTGCGCGCCCGCTCGCACGTGGACGCCTTCGAGGAGTTCCTGGAGGCCCCGGTCGAGGAGCCGGTGGGGCGGCGGCTCGGCTTTCTCGTGCAGGAGTTGCAGCGCGAATTCAACACGCTGGGCGCAAAGGCGAACGACTCCCGAATCTCGCGACTCGTCGTGGAGGCGAAGAACGAGATCGAGCGGCTCCGGGAACAGGTGGAGAACGTCGAGTGAGCCCGGTTGCGTCCGGGTCCGATGCCCTCTTCCCCGTCATCCTCTCCGGCCCCTCCGGGGCGGGGAAGACAACGATCCGCGACCGGTTGCTCGCCGAAGTCCGCTCCCCCGGATTCCTCTTCTCGGTCTCGATGACGACGCGCGCGCCGCGCGCGGGAGAGCGCGATGGCGTGGACTACCGGTTCGTCTCGCGGAGCCGCTTCGAGGCGCTCGCGGACTCCGGCGCCATGCTCGAACACGCGACCGTCCACGGCGAATGCTACGGGACGCCGCGTGACAACCTCGACCGGGCGCGGGAAGCGGGCGCCCATCTCCTGCTGGACATCGACGTGCAGGGGGCGCGGCAGGTGTGGGGGGCCGTCGCAGAGGTCCTCTCGATCTTCATTGTCCCTCCCACGGCCGGGCGCATTGCGCGGCAGCTGAGGGGGCGGGGCAGCGAGAGCCCGGAGCAGCTCCGGCGCCGGCTCGCGAACGCCCGGTCGGAGTTGAAGGCCGCGGCGGAGTTCGACGGGCTCGTCGTCAACGACCGCATCGAGGACGCGGTGGCCGAAGTGTCGGCGCTGGTGGCGGAGGGACTCGCGCCCCGCCGCGGTCTCAAGGCGGCGGAGCGGCGGTACGTAACGGGCATCATCGGACAGTTGGATGCCCTGTGACGCATGTGGTAGATTCATGCTTGGGCGCGGTTCCGGCGAGGGCCGCGGCGCGGAATGCGATGGAACCGGCTGGACCGTGATGGTCGAGGGAGAGATAGAATGAAGGTGTTTACCCCGGACGCCGTGGCGAAGGCGGCGACCAACAAGTACCTGGGCGTGCTCGTCGCCGCGAAGTATGCGCGCGAACTCAACGCCCTCCCGCTCGAACGCTCGCCGTACGGCGCGGAGAAGCTGACGACGGTCGCCGCGGACGCGCTGACGTCCGAGGAGAAGAAGCTGCAATACCGGCTCGTCCGGGCGCGCCCCACGCTGATTCCGTAGCAGCAGCCCGTGGCGACACCCCTGCCGGACCGCTAGCTCCGTGCGGCCGTTTGACGGTCGTCGCGTGCTGCTCGTCGTATCCGGCGGGATCGCCGCGTACAAGAGCGCGATCCTCACCCGCCGCCTGATCGAGGCCGGGGCCGGGGTCGAGGTCATCCTGACCGCGTCGGCCGAGCGCTTCGTCGGACGCGTCACCTTCGAGGGGATTACGGGCCGCCCGGTGCACGCGTCACTGTGGGACCGGCCGATGTCGCACCTGGATCTCGGACTCGAAGCCGATGTCATCGTCATCGCGCCCGCGACGGCCAACCTCATCTCCAGGCTCGCGGCCGGGGCCGCGGACGATCTGGCGACGACCGCCGTGTTGGCCTCGCGGGCGCCGGTCATCGTCTGTCCCGCGATGAACACGCGGATGTGGGAACATCCGATCACGCAGGCGAACGTCGTGCGACTGGCCGAGGTCGGCTACGGAATCGCGGGGCCGGCCGATGGTCCGCTAGCGGAGGGGGAAAGCGGGCCGGGACGCCTGCTGGAGCCGGAGGAGATCCTGCCGCGCATCGGACGGGTGCTCGAGACGGCGACCGGGCTGCGCGGACGGAGGATCGTCGCGACGGCGGGGCCGACGAGAGCCCCGCTGGATCCCGTCCGCTTCATCACGAACCGCTCCTCGGGCCGCATGGGGTTTGCGCTCGCCGAGGCCGCCTGGCGGCGCGGTGGCGATGTCACGCTCATCAGCGGACCCGGCCGGCTGCCGCGGCCCGCGGGACCGGACGTGGTGGAGGTCGAGACGGCCGGCGAGATGCTCGCCGCGCTGGAGACCGCGTTGACGGATGCGGACATCCTGTTGATGGCCGCCGCCGTCGGCGATTTCGAGCCGGCCAGCGCGTCGGACTCGAAGATCAAAAAGACGGACGGGGCCGGGAAGGGGTTCGAAGTCGCGCTCCGGGCGGGCCCGGACCTGCTGCTGGAGACGCGGGCGTTCCGCGAACGGAAGGGAATCTTTACTCTGGGTTTTGCGCTCGAAACGGAGGACCTTCTGGCCCGCGGACGGGAGAAACTCGAGCGGAAGGGCATGCACCTCGTCGCGGTGAACTCGGCCGTGGAACCCGGCGCGGGATTCGAATCCGAGACGAACCGCATCACGTTGATCGACCGGAGCGGCAGGGTGGAGGAGTTGCCTTTGGCGAAGAAGACCGAGTTGGCGGACGAGTTGCTCGACCGGGTCGAAGCCTCGATGCCGGCGGCGGACGCGGGGTGAAGCCGCCGGACGCCGAGGCCCGGACGCTCGCCCGCGCCTTTCTCGAGCAGACGCTCTCCGCCGAGGGGAATGCGCTCATGCTCGAGCATGCGACGCGCGAAGAGATCGTGCGCGGCCTGACCGCCGCGCGCCGCCGGGCTCGATCGGGCATCGCCGCCGCCGCGGACGGAGATGGCGCTCCCGCGGAAGCGGGGACCAGCCCCGACCCGGCGGTGACGGGGCCGATGATCGGGGAGGCGCCGGACCTGGCGTCGCTGGCCGCGCTCGTCGCCGCCTGCTCCCGCTGCACGCTCCACCAATCACGCAAGAACCCGGTGTTCGGCGAGGGGGCGGCGAACGCCCGCGTCGTCTGCGTCGGGGAGGCGCCCGGGAAGCATGAGGACGAGACCGGCCGTCCCTTCGTCGGCCGCGCCGGCCGCCTGCTCGACCGGCTGCTGCTGTCGATCGGGCTCCCACGAGAATCCGTCTATATCTGCAACGTGCTGAAGTCCCGGCCGCCCCGGAACCGCGACCCGCTCCCCGAAGAGGTCGCGGCCTGCTCCCCCTATCTTGTAAGACAGCTGGCGCTCATCGAACCCGAGGTGATCATCGCCTTCGGCGCCTTCGCCGCGCGCACGCTGCTCGAGACGAAATCCGCGCTGGGCCGGCTCCGCGGGTCGGTGCACCGCTATGCCGGGTATCCCGTCGTCGCCACCTACCACCCGGCGGCGCTGCTCCGCAACCCGGGCTGGGTCCGGCCGACGTGGGAGGACCTGCAGATGGTGCGCCGCATGCTCGACGGCGTCGAGGATCGCGAGGCCCGCCTTGGTTGACACGGCGATCAGTCTCCCCAGCGACGCGATCGAGGCCCGGCGCACGCCCTGGTCCGAGGAGGCCGAGATCTCGGTCCTCGGGGCGATGCTCATCGACGGCGATGCCGTGGCCGCGGCCCTCGAACAGGTCGACGATTCCGCCTTCCACCGGGAGGGCAACCGCCGGATCTTCCGCGCGATGGTGCGCTTGTACGGGCGCGGCGACGTGATCGATGCGGTCACGCTCGCCGACGAACTGCAGACGGCCGCGGAACTCGACGCCGTCGGCGGGATGGCGTACCTCGCGAAACTCGTGGACGCGGTGCCCACCGCCGCCAATGTCGGCCACCACTGCCGAATCCTGCGCGACAAGACCGTGCTCCGGCGGCTCATCTCCAGCGCTACGGAGATCATCCAGGACGCGTACGAAACGGGATCCGGCGAGGTCGACGAGACGCTCGATCGCGCCGAGCAGAGGATCTTCGAGATCTCGCAGGCCGAGCAGCGCGGGACCTTCGTCCGTATCAAGGAAGTGCTGCGCTCGACGATGGACCGGATCGACGAACTCGTGCGCAACCCCGGCACGATCACCGGCGTCGCCTCCGGGTTCACCGATCTCGACCGGATGACGGCGGGGTTCCAGCCCGCCGACCTGGTTGTGCTCGCCGGACGCCCCTCGATGGGCAAGACGGCTCTCGCGCTCAACATCGCGCAGCATACGGCGATCGCCGAGGACGTCCCGGTGGCGATCTTCTCGCTTGAAATGTCGAGAGAGTCGCTCGTCCAGCGCATGCTCAGCGCGGAATCCAAGGTGGATTCGAGCCGGATCCGGACGGGGCGGTTGACGTCTGACGACTTCACGCGGCTCGCCAGCGGGGCCGGACACCTGAACACGGCCCCGATCTGGATCGACGACACGCCCGCGATCTCGCCCATCGAACTCCGCGCCAAGGTGCGGCGTCTGCACGCGGAAGTCGGCGTCGGGCTCGTCGTGCTCGACTACCTGCAGCTGATGTCCGGCGGGGCGCGGGTCGAGAACCGCCAGCAGGAGATCAGCGCGATCTCCCGGTCGTTGAAAGCGATCGCGAAGGAGGTCGGGGTGCCGCTCCTCGCGCTCTCGCAGCTCTCGCGGGCGCCCGAGCAGCGCGAGGGGAACCGGCCGCGGCTCTCCGACCTGCGTGAGTCGGGGGCGATCGAACAGGATGCGGACGTCGTCCTCTTCATCTTCCGGGAGGAGATGCACCGCAAGCCGGAAGAGGTGGAGGAGCGGGGATTGGCGGGGAAGGCCGAACTCATCGTGGGCAAGCAGCGCAACGGGCCCACCGGAACCGTCGAACTCTACTTCCACAAGGCCTTCACGGCGTTCGAATCCGTGAGCCGCCGTCCGGAACCCGACTAGTGCCGGCGGCAGACCCGGCGACCGCCCGCGGCGTCGGGGCCATTGTCGTCGCGGCGGGGCAGGGACATCGCTTCGGCGCGTCGCGGCCCAAGCAGTTCGTCGACCTCTGCGGCATGCCGGTGCTCGCCTGGTCGGTGCGGACGCTCGTCAACCACTCCGCTGTCGACCGGGTCGTGGTCGTGCTGGCGCCGTCGCGGGTGGCGTCGCCTCCGGCCTGGCTGCCCGATGGGGTGCTCGTCGTGCCGGGCGGCGTCTTCCGGGCCGATTCCGTTCGGGCCGGCGCCGCGGCGCTGGCGGGGGATGTCGAAACCGTGCTCGTGCACGATGGAGCGCGTCCGTTCGTGTCGGCCGAACTCGTTTCCCGTGTCGTGGATGGGGCTCGCGGCGGCCCGGTGGTCCCCGTGATCGCCGTCGATGACACGGTGAAGCGGGTGGACGAGGGAGGCTGGATCGAAGGGACCGTGCCGCGCGACCGGCTCCGTCGTGTGCAGACGCCGCAGGGGTTTCCGGCCGCGGTCCTGAACCGTACGCACGCGCTCGATGATGCGGGCGCCTGGAAGGCGCAGGACGCCGCCGCCATGACCGACGACGCGCTGCTGTGCGAGCGGCTCGGCATCGATGTTTCCACGGTGGAGGGCGATCCGGCGAACCTGAAGATCACGACCGCGCGCGACCTGGCCCTTGCTCGGGCCATGATTGAGACCGGGTTGATCGCTGCGGGGAACTAGTGCGGTATCCGGGTGACGTTGTGAAGACAGGGGCGGGAGCGGGTTCGAAGTGGTGAAATGGCGGGAGTGGACGGGTGTGCCGGGGGAGGCAGTCGGGCCGGGCAGGGCGCTGGCGACGGAGGATGACGCGCTGGACCGGGCGGCGGCGCACCTCGACGCCGGAGGTGTACTGGCGCACCCGACCTCGACGGTGTACGGGCTGGGCGGCCGGCCGTGGCCGGATGTCGACGCGCGGATCGCCGCGATCAAGCGTCGGCCGCCCGGGCCGCTGATTCGGCTCGCCGCGAGCCGCAAAGCGGTCCGGCGGGCGCTGCCCGGGGCACAGTGGACGGAGGCGGCGCGCCAGCTCGCCGACGCCTTCTGGCCTGGACCGCTCACCCTGGTGCTCGAGGATGGCAGCGACACCGGCGTCGCCGTCCGCGTCGACCCCCATCCGGTCGTGCGGCGCCTCCTCGACCGGGCCGGCGGGTTGCTGACGTCCACGAGTCTGAACGAGACGGGGAAGCCCCCGGCACGGACGGGCCCGGAGGTGCGCGCGGCGCTGTCGGGGGTCGGATCCGTGGCGGGAACAGTGGGTTGGCTCGACGCGGGGGACCTCGCGGATTCGACCCCGTCGACCCTCGTGCGCGTGACCGGGGAAGCGGTCGAGCTGCTGCGGGAAGGAGCAGTCCCGGCGGCCGAAGTGACCGGGGCGCTCCGATGAACCTCCTCTTCGTCTGCACCGGCAACATATGCCGCAGCCCGCTGGCCGAAGTGATCGCGCGGGCGGAAGCGGACGCGCGCGGGTGGGCGGAGGTCACCTGCGCATCGGCGGGCACCTTCGCGTTTGCCGGCCAGCCGGCCTCGGGTGCCGGGATCGCCGTCGCCGCCGCGCAAGGACTCGACCTCGCGGGGCATGCCTCCCGCGAACTGTCGCCCGAACTGCTCGAATGGGCCGACCTGGTCATCGGCATGGAGGCGTCCCATGCCCGGGCGGCCGCGCGTCTGGCCCCGGATGCGGCCGTCCGCGTCATGACGGATTTCCTGCGCGCGGATGACGAGTGGAGCGGCGGTGGAGTCCCGGATCCGTACGGCGGAGACCTCGAGACATACGAAGCGACGCGGAAGTTGCTGACGCGCGCCATGCGGGGGCTCTTCGACGCGCTCGACGAAGAACGGGGAGGGCGCGAAGGGTCCGGGCCGTGACGCTGCGCTTCGCGCTCCTCGGGGATCCCGTGCGGCACTCGATCTCACCCGCGATGCACCGCGCGGCCTTCGAAGTCCTGGCACTCGACGCCGAATACGTGGCCCGGCGGACCGCTCCCGGCGAGGTCGGACGGGTCATGCGGAGCGCCGATCTGGCGGGTGGTAATGTGACGCTCCCGCACAAGCTTCGGGCGGCCCGGGCGCTCGCGCGGGCGAGTGCCGCGGCTCGGGCGACCGGAGCGTGCAACTGCTGGTGGCGGCGAGCGGACGGCGAACTGGCCGGCGACAACACGGATGTCGGCGGTCTCCAGGGCGCCCTTGCCCGCCTCGGCTTCCGCCCGCGGGGCGCGCGCGTGCTCCTGCTGGGCGCCGGGGGCGCGGCCCGAGCGGCCGTCCATGCGCTGCTCGAAGGCGGAGCGTCGTCCGTCGAAGTCCTCAACCGGACGCCGGCCCGGGCACGCGCCCTGCGCGACCGCGTGCTGGCCCACGCGGTCAGTGCCGATCACGCCGCCGACGCCCGGCACTCGACCCACGCGAACCGCGCGGCGGACACCGTGCGCGTGGTCGCGGTCCCGGACGCCGGCGCGGTGTACGACCTCGTGCTGAATTCGACGAGCCTCGGGCTTGCCGCCGGGGACCCGCTCCCCCTCGAACTGGAACGGAGCGCGGACCGGGTACGATTCCGCGCGGCCTTCGACATGGTGTACGCGGCGGGAGAGACGGCGTGGATTCGACACGCCCGCGCCCTCGGAATCCGGGCTGCGGGTGGGCTCGACATGCTCGTGGGTCAGGCGGCGCTCTCGCTCGAACGCTGGTTCCCGGGCCGCACGGCCCCGTTCGACGCGATGCGAGAGGCGGCCGTGGCGGAACTCGCCCGGCGGGCGGGGTTGGAGTCGGGGGAGGGATCGGGCACCACGTGAAGGCCGCGGCGCGCGCCGGCCGGCTCCTCGCGGGCAGGGCGGCCGCCGCGGTTTTCGACGCGCTCGTGCCCGCGGCATGCATCGGGTGCCGCCGCGGCGTCGCTCCGGATGGCGCGCCTCTGTGCGCCCTCTGCCGGTCGCGCCTCCCTCGGCTGGCGAATCCGCGCTGCCCGCGCTGCGCTCAGGGGCTCGGCAACCTCGCGGCGGCGGCCGGCGAACTCGTGCGGTGCGGGACGTGCGAGGAGTGGCCCGAAATCCTGGTTGCGGCCGACGCGCCCTTCGCCTTCGAGGGCCTCGCCGCCCGGACCGTACGCGCCCTCAAGTACGACCGCTGGCGCTCCCTCGCCCCGTGGATGGCCGCCCGCATGGCTCCCGGGGCCGAGGCGATGGCGTCCCGGCTCGGCGAAGTCGCGCCCTGGCTGATTCCGGTGCCGCTCACGCCGGCCCGGCAGCGGGAGCGGGGTTTCAATCAGGCCGGGGAGTTGGCCCGTGCGCTCGCGGAACTTGGCGTCGGGTCGCTGGGGCCGTTCCTCGACCGCCGTCCGGGGGGCAGCCGCCAGGCCGGCGTCCGGGGGGCGCTGCGCCGCGCGAACGTACAGGGTCGCTTCCGGTTGTGTGCCGGCCTCCCGGAGGAGCGTCGGAGCGCCATCATCGTCGACGATGTGCTCACGACCGGAGCTACCGCGATCGCCTGTGCCGAGACGCTGGCGGAGGCTGGATTCCGCAGCGTGGCCACCGTTAGTTTTGCGCGCACTTTGCTCCCCCTTAATCCTTCCCGAGAGGAATCCGAATGAGTGTGAGGGTTGCCATCAACGGTTTCGGCCGCATCGGCCGGAACATCCTCCGCGCGGCGCTCCAGAACCCGCGCGGGGACCTTGATTTTGTTGCGATAAACGACCTCACGGATGCGGCGACGCTCGCCCATCTGTTCAAGTACGACTCCGTGCACGGGCGCTTTCCCGGCGAGGTGCGCGTGGACGGGGGCGAGCTCGTGTTGGGCGAAGAACGCGTGCGCGTCTTCTCCGAACGCGACCCGGCCGACCTCCCGTGGGCCGAACTCGACGTCGACATCGTGATCGAATCCACGGGCATCTTCCGCAAGCGGGAGGATGCGACGCGGCACCTGCGCGCCGGGGCGAAGAAGGTCCTCATCTCCGCGCCGGGCATCGAGCCGGACATCACCCTGGTGCTGGGCGTGAACGCGGACGAATACGACCCGGCGCGGCATGACGTGATCTCGAACGCGAGCTGCACGACCAACTGCATCGCTCCGGTCGTGAAGGTCCTGCTCGACCGCTTCGGCTTCGAGCGCGGTCTCATGACGACGGTTCACGCGTACACCAACGGCCAGCAGCTCCTCGACCTCCCGCACAAGGACCTCCGGCGCGCCCGCGCCGCCGGGCTTTCGATCATCCCCACGACGACGGGGGCGGCGAAGGCCGTGGGTCTCGTCCTCCCGCAGGTCAAGGGGAAGCTCGACGGCATGGCGATGCGCGTGCCGACGCCGGACGTGTCGATCGTGGACCTCGTGGCCACCGTGTCGCGGGACACGTCGGCCGGCGAGATCAACGCCGCGTTTCGCGAGGCCGCGGAGGGCCCGCTCGACGGCGTGCTCGAATACACCGAGGAGCCGCTCGTATCCGTCGACTTCACGGGACACCCGGCCAGCGCGATCGTCGACGCGCAGTCGACGTCCGTCATGGACGGCACGCTCGTGAAGGTCATCTCGTGGTACGACAACGAGTGGGGGTATTCGAACCGCCTCGTCGACCTGGCAAGCTTCGTGGGAGAGCGTCTGCCCGCCGCAGTCGGGGCCTAGCGTTCACCACGGACTGCTGGCGCCCCCGGTCCGTTTCCGGTGACCAGGTTTCTGCGTGACCTCCCGGCCGACCTGGCCGGGAAGCGGGGGCTCGTGCGCGTCGATTACAACGTGCCGCTCGACGCCGGGCGGGTCGCCGATGCGACGCGCATCGAGGCGTCGCTGCCGACGCTCCTGTGGCTGTTGCAACGCGAGGCCCGGCTAGTGCTGCTCTCGCATCTCGGCCGACCGGAAGGTCGGCCGAATCCCGCCCTCTCGCTGTCGCCCGTGGCCCCCGAGCTTGCCGGCCGCCTCGGGACCGAAGTGCTCTTTTGCGCGCCGTGCGACGGCGAGGACGCGCTCCGCGCCAGCCGCGAACTGAAAGCCGGACAGGTGCTGCTCGTCGAGAACACCCGCTTTCTGCCTGGGGAGACGGCGAACGACGAGGTGCTCGCCGGCCGCCTCGCCCGGCTCGGCGACTTCTTCGTCAATGACGCGTTCGGCACGCTGCATCGCGCGCACGCCTCGACGACGGGCGTGCCCGCCCTCCTGAGCCCTTCCGGCGCGGGCCTGCTCGTCGAGCGCGAACTGGAGGCGCTGGGGGCGCTCGAGCGGCCGCGCCGCCCGTTCGTCGTCGCCTTCGGGGGGGCCAAGATCGGCGACAAGATCGAGCTCATGCGCCGCTTCGCGGAACGCGCCGATCTGGTCCTCGTAGGCGGCGCCATGGCGAATACCTTCCTCCGCGCACAGGGGTTCGAGACCGGGACCTCGCTCGTCGAGGAAGCGGCGCTGGACCTCGCCCGCTCGATCCTGTCCGCGGGGGAAGGCCGGATCCGGCTGCCGGCGGACGTGCGGGTCCTCGACCGGACGGGTGGGAAGGGGGAGAGCGTCGAGAAGGTCGAGAGCGTCCGGGTCGACGCGATCGAGCCGGGGATGGCCGCCCTGGACATCGGGCCCGAGTCCCACGCCCGCTACGCCGAGGCGTTGCGGGGGTGCGCCTCCTTCTTCTGGAACGGTCCCATGGGCCTGTTCGAGGACCCGCGGTTCGCGGCGGGCACGTTCGCCCTTGCGGAAGCCGCCGCCGAGGCGACGGCGGCGGGTGGGTTCACCGTCATCGGGGGCGGCGACTCCGCGGCCGCCGTTCGCCGCGCCGGGCTTTCCGACCGCGTATCGCACGTCTGCACCGGGGGCGGAGCGGCCCTCGAGTACCTGTCGAGCGGCCGCCTGCCCGGCCTCGACGCTCTCACCGAAAGGAGGCGTCCGTGAGTGAGCCGCGCACCCCCGTGTTCGCCGCGAACTGGAAGATGAGCCATGGCCCCGCCGAGACCGGGGCGTTCGTGGAGCGATTCGCCGCGCGCCACGGGCCGCGCGGCGATGCGACGGTGGTCGTGTTTCCCCCGGCCATCAGCCTGGCGGCTTTCGCTGCCGCGGCCTCCGGGCGTCCGGACCTCGAGTTCGGCGTGCAGGATGTGCATACCGAGGTCGAGGGCGCTCACACGAGCGGCATCTCGGCCGCCATGGTCCCGGCGACCGGCGCCACCTGGGGGCTGGCGGGCCACTCGGAACGTCGGCGGGAGTTCGGCGACACCGACGTGGACGTGGGGCGCAAGCTGGTCCGCCTTCTGGAGGTCGGACTCCGCCCCGTCCTGTGCGTGGGCGAGACGCTCGATGAGCGCGAGGCCGGACGGCTCGCGACGGTGCTCGAGACGCAGATCCGGGACGCCCTCCGGCCCCTCGGCCGCGAGGGCCGGGCCCGTCTCGCCTACGCCTACGAGCCCGTGTGGGCGATCGGCACCGGACGCACCGCGAGCCCGGCCGACGCCGCCGAGGCGCACGCGATCATCCGCGAGCAACTCGTGCGGGCGGAAGGATGCGACGCGGAGCGGGCCGTGATCCTCTACGGCGGGAGCGTCAAGCCGGCCAACATCGACGCGCTGCTTGCCGCCCCCGGGGTGGACGGCGTGCTCGTGGGCGGCGCCAGCCTCGATCCCGACAGCTGGGCCGCGATCTGCGCGGCGGGCCGATGATCTCCCAAAACTGGCCCCATCTCCCGGGTCTCCCTAGCTTTAGCGGCCGGTCCAACCATGGCAGGTAGACGATGTTCACGTTCCTGATCGTATTGATTTCGCTGATCGCGCTCGTGCTATGCGTGATGATCCTCCTCCAGTCCGCGAAAGGCGGCGGCCTCGCCGCCTCCTTCGGCGGGGCCTCCTCCTCGACGGACTCCTTCATGGGGGGACGCCAGGCGGCCAACGCGCTCACGAAGGCGAGCTGGTACGGCGGGGGGAGTTTCCTCTTCCTCTCGCTGGTACTGACCGTGCTCTCCGCCCGTCCGGATGCGGCGCCCGAATCGATCCTGCGTCAGGGACTCCCCGGCCAGCAGAGCCTCCCCGAAGCGCCGGCTTCGCTCCTGGAGGTCTCACCCGACCTCGGCGAGGGCGCGGCCCCCTCCGAAGAAGGCGCAGCCCCCGGTTCCGAAGAAGACGCCGCGGGTCCCGATGGGACGGAAGGCGGGGAAGGGAACCCCGACTCGGGAAGCGGGAACCCCGGTCCGTAACTGCACGCCGCTCGTCAGTCGCCTGCGGCCTCGCCCGTAGCGGGGGGGCGGGGATCCTCGGCGAACGCATCGCTCGGCAGATCCAGAAACTCGAGGTAGCGCTCCTTCTCCTGCGCCTCCGCCAGCCAGCTCTCGAACCCGGACGGGACGAATCCGTCGGTGCCGCGCCGTTCCCGCGCCGCCGTCACCGCCAGGTGGTCCGCGTAGACGTTCTTCACGTCGCTGGCGTGTCCCCGGGTCCAGCGCCACTCCACCCGGTGCCGCGCGGCGGCCCGCACGAGTTCCCGCCACAGGTCGAGGTTCTCGATCGGCCCGCCCTTGCGACGCCAGCCGCGGCGGGCCCAGCCGTGCACCCACTCCTTCATTCCGCGGACGAGATACTGGCTGTCGCTCGTGAAGACGACGCGGCACTCCCGCCGCAGGGCGCCCAGCCCGACGATGCCGGAGACGATCGCCATCCGGTTGTTCGTCGTGTCCGGATCGAAGTGGGCGAAGTCCCGCCGATACCAGCCGGCACGCTCGTCGAACCGTTCGATGAGACCGGCGGCCGCCCCCGGATTCCGGCGATTCTCGAACTGGTTGCCGAGGCAGGACTCGTCGGCGAAGATATGAACGAGCGGCGCATCGGTCCCGCTCTCCCGCCCGGCTCCGGAGTCGGTGGTCAACGCGCCTCCCGCGGCTTGGGTTCGCCCGGCACGCGGGCCGCGGGTCGATGCCCGGGTCCCCGCACCTTCAACCGCCACATTGGACGCGCCACTTGAGCGAGACGCAAGCACGCCCCGGATACCTCCTGCTCGAAGATGGCCGCCGCTTTGGCGGCGCCTACGCGGGCCCCGAGACCGAGACCGCCGGCGAAGCCGTCTTCACGACGGTGATGACAGGATATCACGAGGTGCTCACGGACCCCTCCTTCGCCGCGCAGATCGTCGTCATGACGGCCCCCATGCAGGGCGTGTACGGCATCCGCGATCCCGATGTTCAGTCGCGGCGGCCCTGGGTCGCGGGCTTCGTCGTGAGGCACCTGTCGCACGAGATCGGGTCCGGGCCGGCCGATTCCACCCTGCCGGAGTACCTCGCCTCGCACGGGATTCCGACGCTCGTCGGCGCGGACACCCGGGCCCTCACGCGCCATATCCGCGATGCGGGCGCGATGCGGGCGGTCATCGCGCACGATGGGGTGTCGCCGCAGCGGGCCGCCGAGCGGCTGGCCGCCGAGCCGGAGATGTCCGGCCGGGACCTCGCGACCGCCGTCTCGACGCCCGAACCGTACGAACTCGATCCCCTCGATGGACCGGCGGAGCGCGGTCTCGTACTCTGCCTCGACTACGGCGTGAAGACGCGCAGCCTCGACCTCTTCCGTCGCGAGGGATACCGTGTCCGCGTCGTTCCGTGCGACACGGACGCCGAGGCGTTGCTCTCCGCCCGCCCGGACGGGGTCTTCGTCTCGAACGGACCCGGCGATCCGGAGGCCGTGCCGGGCGCCGTCGAGCGCATCCGCACGCTGAGCGACGCCGGCGTCCCGTTGTTCGGTATCTGCCTCGGACACCAGCTCATCGCGCGGGCCTTCGGGGGCACGAACTACAAGCTGCCGTACGGGCACCGGGGCGGGAACCACCCCGTGCTCAACCACGCCACGGGCGCCGTGGAGATCACCTCGCAGAATCACGGTTTCTCGGTACTCGAAAAGGACGGACGGATCGAGGGCGGAGACGATCTCGAGATCACGCACCGAAACCTGAACGACGGAACGGTGGAGGGGCTGGTCCACCGGGAGCGGCCGGTGTTCGCGGTGCAGTACCACCCCGAATCGGCTCCGGGACCCCACGACAGCCGGTATCTGTTCAACCGCTTCGTCGAAACGATGCGCAGAGCCGGGAGCGCCGTCCCGAGTTGACCGTGCGCGATCCGTTGAACGTTGAGGACATGTTATCTAGGTTGCGTCGGGCTTCCGCCCACGGACCCACACCTACGGACCGCGGCGCGACGTGACCTACGACAAGCGAAACACGGTGATCGCCCTCCTCGCGCTGCTTGGCATCTTCGGCGTGGGCGCGATCCTCTCCATCTGGTGGACGGTGGGGAATACGTCGTTTCTCGCGGGGGGACGCGTCGCGGTCGTCCCGCTGCGCGGCGTGATCACGGACGAAGCGGCCTTCACGAAGGCGCTCGACGGCTTTCGCGAAGACCCCGGCGTGCGCGCCTTCGTGATCGAGATCGAATCCCCGGGAGGCACCGTCGGGGCCTCGCAGAGCATCTTCGAGGCCATTCGCGACCTGCGGGACGACGACGACCGACCCGTCCTCGCCTGGATGGGCGATGTGGGGGCTTCCGGCGGGTACTACGCCGCGGTCGCGGCCGACAGCGTGTACGCGCTGCCCGGCACGATGACGGGGTCCATCGGCGTCATCATGGAATTCCCCAACGCAGAGGAGTTGTTCCGCAAGGTCGGCGTCGACTGGGAAGTCGTGGCGAGCGCGGAGCACAAGGACCTGGGCGGTTACGCTCGCGCTCTTTCTTCGGAGGACCGCGTAATCCTCGAGGAACTCGTGAGCGACGTGCACGAGCAGTTCGTCGAGGTGGTGTCCGATAACCGGAACCTGGATCGGGAGACCGTTCGCGGGCTGGCGGACGGCCGGGTGTTCACGGGCCGGCAGGCGAACGAACTCGGACTCGTCGACGGCCTGATGACTCTGCCGGAGACCATCGAACTCGCCGGCCGAATGGCGGGTCTGGGGACGGATCCGACCGTCGTGCGGCCGCGCGAGCCGACCGTCGGCCTGTTCGACCTGATCGGCGGTCTGAGCCTGGGCGATGCCCGGGCGTGGATCGGGTCGCTGGCGCCCCTGCGCCCCAGTGCGCCGAGGCTCCTCTTTGAACTGAGATAAGTCGCTCCCATCCCGGAGCGAGACGCCATTCTAAAGGGTTGAACAACGCTCGGAGGAGAGGGAGATGACGAAGGCGGATCTCATCGAACAGGTTCACGAGGCCATCGGCCCCGGCGTGACGAAGCGGGACTGCGCCGCGGTGGTCAACGCGTTTCTGAACGCCGTCAAGGGAGCCGTCGTACAGGGCAACCACATCGAGATTCGCGGCTTCGGCACCTTCAAGGTTCGGGAGCGCCGGACCCGCATGGCGCGCAATCCGCGCACGGGCGATCCGGTCCGCGTACCGCCGAGGAAGGTGCCCGTCTTCAAGCCCTCGCGTCTGCTGCGCGACGAGGTGGCATCGAGCCTCGGGGACTAGCAGAGTGTGAGGCAAGGCGGACGGGTCAGCCGAAGAAGCCGGCGATCCGTTCCAGTCCCTCCTCCAGGACCTCCCGCTCAACGGCGAAGTTGAAGCGCAGGTGTCCCGGAGAGCCGAACGGCTCGCCGGGCATGCACGCGACCTTCGCGTCGGCGAGAAGCCGCTCGGCGACATCGAGCGACGCGGCGGCGCCGCCGGTGAGCCGTCCGTAGAAGTACAGCGCGCCGTCCGGCGCGAACGCCTCGACCCCGTCCAGCTCCGCGAACCTCGACAGCCCCAGTTCCCTGAGTCCGGAAAGCCTGGACAGGAGTTCCGCGACGAACGCTTCGCGGGGCGCGCTCTCGCCGAGCGCGGCTGCGGCGGCGTGCTGGGAGGGGCCGACGGCCCCGGAGGTCGTCTGTCCCTGCAGGTCCGCCATCTTCCGGACGACATCCCGCGGCCCGACGGCGTACCCGATCCGGAACCCCGGCATGCAGAACGCCTTCGAGACGCCGTCGAGCAGAATCGTCCTCTCCCCGCGCTCCGCGATGTCGAACACGGACGGAGACGGCGCCCCGTAGGCGAGCCGCCGGTAGATCTCGTCGGACAGCACCCAGATCCCGTGCCGCTCGGCCCACGCCAGGATCTCCCGGAGAAGGCCGGGCGGGATGACGGCCCCGGTCGGGTTGCCTGGGCTGTTGAGCATGAGCCCCCGCGTCCGGGTGGTGCGGGCCGCATCGAGGTCCTCGACGGCCGGCACGAACCCGCCCTCCCACGTCGTCTCCACGATGACCGGCTCCGCCCCGGCGAGCCGGACGATCGTCGTGTAGCTTGGCCAGAAGGGGGAGGGCACCAGCACTTCCTCGCCGGCGCCGAAGAGCGAGTAGCAGCAGTTGAACAGCGACTGCTTCACGCCCGCGCTCACGATCACCGAGTCCGGATCCACCGCCTCGGCGGCCGTCGTCTCGCGCAGATAGCGGGCGATCGCCTCGCGCAGTTCGGGCAGTCCGGAGGTGGGAGGATATCCCGTCTTCCCCTCCTCGACCGCGCGAATGCCGGCGCGCGCCGCGAACGGCGGGGCGGGGTACTGCGGTTCGCCGGCCGAGAGGTCCACGACCGGCACTCCCGCCGCCCTCAGCTTCCGGGCGCGGGCGGCCAGCACCAGCGTGGCCGATGCCTCGAGCCGGGCGACGTTCGGGGAAAACTGCGTAGTGGGCACGGTCGGGCACTCTCGCGGAACGGGGCCGGTCGGATTTGAGAGAGGACTGCGGCGTCCTTATCTTCGGCTGCAGGATGGTACGCGGGGAGAGTCCATGACGACAGAGACCGTAAGCGCGCTGGCCCCGGCGGATGTGCTGGCCGCCACGCGAGACTTCTTCCTCGGGGACGACCGGATGGTGGACGCCTGGGTCGACACCGAGAGCGACACGCACATCGCGTTCTGCACCTTCCGGGGCAACCTCTCGGTCGCCGCCTTCCCGGATCCCGGGGGGGTCGACGGAACGCGGGTCCGGGTGACGACACTGCGCGAAGAGGGGATCGTGCCGCGGCTCCTCGCCTACCTTGCGCTCGCGAACGCGCGCCCATGAACCGGTGCTCCTGATGGACCGGATCTCGGTGCGTACGCTCTTCTTCGGCGTGTACGGCGAACTCGCCGCGCGCAGGGAGGGATCGGCGGAACTCGCGGCGGACAGCACCGTGGGGGACCTTGTTGACACCCTGCGCGGGCCGGGCGGGCTCGACTGGCTGCCGGAGAGGGTCGTGGTCGCCGTCAACCAGAGTTACGCGGAGGCGGGCACGATCCTGTCCGATGGAGATGAGGTGGCCCTCATCCCCCCCGTTGCGGGGGGTTGAGTCGATGTCGAAGGGGGCAGGCGGCCGCGTACGGACATGGATCACCCGCGAAAGTCTGGACGATTTCGCGCAATTCGAGGATATTGTACAGGAGATCGGGTCCGTGGAGGACGGCGCGCTGCTCTTTTTTCAGGGGCGGGTGCGCCGCACGAACCGGGGCCGGGCGGTGTCGCGCCTCGCATACGAGGCGTACGGCGAGATGGCGGAGCGGGAACTTTCGGCCATCTGCCGCGATGCACTGGAGCGGTTCGATGTGGGCTCCATCGCCGCGGCTCACCGCGTGGGCGATCTCGGGCTTGGAGAGGTCAGCGTGGCGATCGCGGTCACGTCGGCCCACCGCGACGATGGCTACCGGGCGTCGCGGTGGATTATCGAAACGATCAAGATCAGACTGCCGGTCTGGAAGCATGAGCACTACGAGGACGGCGAGTCCCACTGGGTGGGAGCCCCGGTTCGGGAGACGGAAATCCCGGCCGGCGGCGTGCGGTCCGAGTAGGGAGGTCCGGTCAGGGGCGGTCCGACGGACTCCGAGGCAGCCGGCCTCGGGCCCGGCCGCCCAAATCGAGGAGGACGCCATGTTGAAGATGGTCCGCAACCTGCTGGTCGTCGCGATGATCGCGACGGTTTCGTTTGCCGGAGACTGTGGCGACGACGACGACAACATGATGATGCAGGAGGACATCACGGCTATCGGCTAGCCGTCTCCGCGGCGAGGACTCCGCGCGGCGAGTCGGCCGCGCGGAGTCCCGCCACTCGCCGCTCCCGGCCCGGAGGGCGACGAGCTTCCGCGAACCCCTCACGACCGGTGCCATGAGAGATCAGTTCGGCCGCCGTATCCGATACCTTCGGATCTCGGTCACGGATCGCTGCAACCTGCGCTGCACGTACTGCATGCCGGAGGAGGGGCTCGCCTGGATCCCCAAGCCCGAGATGCTCGCGTACGAGGAGATCTCCGAGATCGTACGCCAGATGGCCGCGCTCGGGCTGGAACGGGTCCGGATCACCGGCGGAGAGCCGCTCGTGCGCAAGGACCTGCCGGATCTGGTGCGCATGATCGCCGCGGTCCCGGGCATCGACGACATCTCGCTTTCCACGAACGCCATCCTCCTGCCGCGTTTCGCGGCGGCCCTGCGCGAAGCGGGCGTCGAGCGCGTGAACGTCAGTCTCGACACCCTCGACCGGGACCGGTTCGAGGAGATCGCCCGCCGACCGGCGCGGCGCTTCGACGAAACGATGGAAGGCCTGCGCGCCGCCGAGGAGGTGGGGTTCGCGCCGATCAAGATCAACTGCGTCATCATGCGGGGCCTCAACGACCACGAGGTCGTCGACTTCGCCGAGATCACCAGGCGGCGGCCGTGGCACGTGCGTTTCATCGAACTCATGCCGGTGGGGGAGAACCTGCACCTCGCCGACCGCTTCATCTCGACGGACGAAGTGCTCGAGAAGATCCGCGCCATCGAGGACCTGCTGCCCGACTCCGGACCGCGGGGGAACGGGCCCGCCGTGTACTATCGCTTCCCGGGCGGTGCCGGGACCGTGGGCGCGATCACGCCCCTCTCGCACAACTACTGCGAACGCTGCAACCGCATGCGGCTGACGGCGGATGGCAAGCTGCGGACCTGCCTGTTCGGCGACCACGAGGTCGACCTGAAGGGTCCGCTGCGCGAGACGGGCCGCATCGAAGGCGCGGTGGCGGAGGCGCTCGCCGGGAAGCCGAAGCGCCATTACCTGGAGTTGGGCACGGCGGCCGGCAGCGGCGGACTCGCCGCCCTGAGCCAGGTCGGCGGATGACGAACTACGAGGAACGGCTCCGCCACCGGGACCTGCTCGAACGCGCGACCGACCTGCGCAGGCGGCTCGAACTCGAAGACGGCGATGCCCCCATGCGGCGCGAGGAAGGGGCCGAACTGGCGGCCCTTCTCGAAGCCACGCTGGCCGAGATCAGTCCGGAGCGCTGGGACCGGGTCATGGAGACGATCGCCGGAGAGGCGGCGCGGAGGGCGGGCGCGGGCGCGGCCCCGATGTTCGACTGATCGTCCGCGATTGACCGGCACCGGTTCGCCGCACCGCGTGCTCCTCGCGGCCGGGTGTCTGCTCGCGGGCCTCGGCGTCGCCGCGGGCGCGTTCGGCGCACATTCGCTCGAGGGCCGGCTCCCGGCGGATGCCCTCGCGATCTTCGACACGGCGGCCCGCTACCAACTGCTGCACGCCCTCGGGCTCATCCTCCTCGGCCTCGCGGCGGCCCGCTGGCCCGATGCGGGGTGGAGGAGCCCCGCGCTCCTGATGCTGTGCGGCGTCACGGTGTTCAGCGGCACGCTCTACGCCCTTGCCCTGTCCGGCATCGGCTGGCTCGGCGCGGTCACGCCGCTCGGCGGCGCGGCGCTCATCGCCGCCTGGATCTGGGCCGCCTGGGCCGCCCTCACCCGAACCTGACGCGCACGCGACACCCCGACGCGGCTGCGGCCTTGACGCCCGCGTAGGTTGACGCGGGAGAAAAACGCCCCACCGAGAGGTCCGATGGCGATCAAGAGCGACGGCTGGATTCGGCGCATGGCGCGCGCGCACGGGATGATCGAACCCTTCGCCGACCGCCAGGTGCGCGAGGGCGTCATCTCCTACGGCGTGAGCAGCTACGGCTACGACATGCGGGTCGCCGACGAATTCCGGATCTTCCACAACGCGCTCTTCCCGGTCGTCGACCCCAAGAAGTTCGACGAACGCTCCTTTCTCGAGTACTCGGGCGATGTCTGCATCATCCCGCCGAACTCCTTCGCGCTCGCGCGGTCCATCGAGTATTTCCGGATTCCGCGAAGCATCCTCACGATCTGCGTGGGGAAGAGCACCTACGCGCGCTGCGGCCTCATCGTGAACGTCACGCCCTTCGAGCCGGAGTGGGAGGGGCACGTGACGCTCGAGATCTCGAACACGACTCCGCTCCCCGCGCGCGTGTACGCGAACGAGGGCATCGCCCAGGTGCTCTTCTTCGAGTCGGACGAGGTCTGCGAGGTCAGCTACGCGGACAAGGCCGGAAAGTACCAGGGCCAGACCGGAGTCACCCCGCCGAAGCTCTAGGAGTCGACGCCGTCCGGGCGGCGAGTTCTCCGAGCAGTCGGGCGAGGAGTCGGGGGTGCTGTTCTGTGAGGACGTGGCCGCCGTCGGGGGACACGGTGAGGTCGCAGTCGAGGCGGGCGGCGAGACGCCGCGCGGCTTCGACCGGAATCCTCGGGTCGTGCGCGCCGGCCACCACGTGTGCGCCGACCGCGCGCCGGGGCATGCGGTCCTCGAGTTCCGCCGGATGCCAGTCGGCCAGGATGCGCAGGAGCGTTCGGGCGCGCGCCGGGCTCGCCCAGGGCTGCGCGTAGGCGGCGACGAGATCCGGAGGGGCCCGGAAGGCGGGACCGCACGCCCGCCTCAGCACCAGGTGGCCCAGCGGGGCGTGCAGCGGCGCCAGGAGGCTCCCGACCGCCCTCCGCGCCGCGGCCGACCGCAGCAGCCGCAGGATGGCCGGACTCCGAACTTCCGGCGTGACCGGGTTCGAGAGCAGGAGGCCGTCGATATCCGGTTCCGCCTCCGCGAGTGCGAGCGCAATGGCCGCGCCCTGCGAGTGCCCCGCGACGAGGCGCGGCAGGGGGCCGTCCGGCACCAGCGCCCGCACCACCGCGCGAAGCCGCCGCACCTCGTCGTCGAGCGTGTAGGAGAGTTCCGCCAGCGCGTCCGAGGCGCCCCGGCCCGGCAGGTCGGGAAGCCAGCACTCCCACCCCGGATGTTCCTCGGCGAAGCGTTCGGCGACGGGCCGCCACGCCCGCCCGTGGGCGCTGATCCCGTGCAGGAAGAGGACGGGGCGTCCCCGGCCCAGAATCGCGACGCGCACCGTGCCGTCGCCGATCGCCACATTCCGTGCCACAGCCCGCTCTCGACTCACTCACTCCCTCCGGTTTGGGGCGAAAATACCGCTTGCCGGTGCTACCCCTCCGCGATACCTTCGCGGCGCGGGAAAGTGAAGAAATTCACAAGCTCGCACGAGAGGAGCGAACCCCCTTGCTCGACCCATATCTCGGCATCCTGATCCTCGCGTTGGTCGGCGTGCTGAACGCGGCCGCGATGATGGGCGTATCACATTTCGTGGGCTCCCGCCGGCCGACCCCGGTGAAGGCGAGCCCGTACGAGTCGGGGATTCCCCCGCTCGGGACGACGCGGGAGCGTTTCTCGGTCAACTTCTACATCGTGGCGATGCTCTTCATCGTCCTCGACATCGAGACGCTCTTCCTCATTCCGTGGGCCGCGATCTTCCGGGAGCTGGGGATGGTCGGGTTCGTGGAGATCACGGCATTCCTCACGGTGCTCGGCGTGGGACTCGTGTACGCGTGGAAGAAGGGGGCCCTCGAATGGGACTGAACCCGGGACCGGACGCGGAGGCGCGATGAGAACGCTCGATACGCTGCCACCCGGCGCGCACCCGGACGCGCATTCCGACGAGGGTCGGGTCGACACCGGCATCCCGCACAACTGGATGACGACGAAGCTCGACTACGTCATCAACTGGGCGCGCCGCAACTCGCTGTGGCCCATGCCGTTCGGCACTGCCTGCTGCGCGATCGAGATGATGGCGTCCGCCGCGAGCAAGTACGACATCGGCCGCTTCGGGATGGAGCGGATGTCCTTCAGCCCCCGGCAGGCCGACCTGATGATCGTCGCGGGCCGGGTGACCTACAAGCTGGCCCCGGTCCTGCGCCGGGTGTGGGACCAGATGCCGCAGCCCAAGTGGTGCGTGTCAATGGGCGCGTGCGCGAGTTCCGGCGGGATGTTCGATAACTACACGATCGTCCAGGGGATCGATACGATCGTGCCGGTCGACGTCTACGTCCCGGGCTGCCCGCCCCGGCCGGAAGGGCTGATCTACGGGCTCCTCATGATCCAGGAGAAGATCAAGGGAGAGTCGCTGGCCGACCCCGGCTCTCGGGACGAGGCGCCGGAGGCGGTCGGACGCCCGAACCTGCCCCCGGAGACGATCGAACTCGTCGCCCAGCCCTTCGGCAACTCGACGAACCAGAACCGCATGAGCGGGCTCGGCCCGACCTCCGCGCTGGCCCGGTCGCGCGACCGGCGCGAACGCCGCCTGGAACACCGGGATTGAGCGGGGCGCTCCGCCGTTGACGACCGCGACGACGACCGCGCCTCCGCGCATGGTGCGGGGCACGTCCCCCGACGGGGAGGCGGCGAGCCATCCCTCGGTCGGCGCCCTTCGCGAACGCTTCGGGGAGGGCGTGCGGCGCGTGGAGCGCGACGCGCTCGGCTATCCGGTCGTGTGGATCGATCCCGGCATCGTCGCCGAAGCGCTCCGCTTCCTGCACGAGACGCCCGACCAGGCGTACGACCTGCTCGCGGACCTCATGGGGGCGCACGCGGGCATCGGAGCCCCGATCCAGGTGTGGTACCAGCTCTGGTCCATGGCGCACGGCCGGCAGCTACGGGTCGCGTGCGAGGTGCCGATGGACGACCTCGAGCTGGACAGCGTCACCGACGTGTGGCTCGCCGCCGACTGGCTCGAGCGCGAAGTGTGGGACATGTACGGCGTGAGCTTTCGCGGCCATCCGGACCTGCGCCGCATCCTCATGCCGGAGAACTACGAGGAGGGCTTCCCCCTCCGGAAGGACTTTCCGCTCCGCGGCCGCTTCAGCCGCTCCGCGCAGGTGAGCCGCGCGCTCTCCCGCGACCTCATCGACATGTACGCCGTCGAGGAGCTGGAGCTGGCGGGCTACGCCGTCACCGAAGACGGGGAGGTGCGGGAGCCGTCCGGGGGCGCGGCGGAGGGCGGAGTGCTCGACGGCATCCGCGACGTGAATCCGGACGAGCAGCCCGAGGACGCCCTCGAGGGCGCACCCATCCTCATCAACATGGGACCGCAGCACCCGGCCACGCACGGCGTCCTCCGGCTCGTGCTGCAGCTCGACGGTGAGCGCATCGTGCGCTGCTCCCCCCACATCGGGTACCTGCACACGGGCTTCGAAAAGACGTGCGAATACCGCGAGTGGAACCAGTGCGTCCCCTACACGGACCGCATGGACTACCTCGCGCCGATGCTCTACAACATCGGCTACGCCGGGGCGGTCGAAGCGCTCCTCGGCGTCGAGATCACGGAGCGCTGCCGCGTCGTCCGCGTCATCCTCGGCGAGTTGAACCGCATCCTCGGCCACCTCCTGTGGCTGGGCACGACGGCGATCGACATCGGCGCCTTCTCTGTCTTCCTCTACACCTTCCAGGAGCGCGAGCGGATCTACAACCTGCACGAAGCGTACACGGGGGGGCGGATCACGACCTCCGTCACGCGGGTCGGCGGGATGATGGCGGACCTGCCCGTGGGCTGGACGGCGGCGGCGCGCGACTTCGCGGCCACCTTCCCGGAGACGCTGGACGAGGTGGAGCGGCTCCTGTCGCGCAACGCGATCTGGCAGGGCCGCACGATGGACATCGGCGTGCTCCCGGCGGACAAGGCGGTGAGCTACGGCGTCACCGGACCCACGCTGCGCGCGAGCGGCGTGGCCTACGACGTGCGGAAGGCGCGTCCCTATCTGGGCTACGAGGCGTACGACTTCGACGTGCCCGTGGGGACGGCCGGCGACGTCTACGACCGCTACCTCGTGCGGGTGGAGGAGATGCGGCAGAGCGTCCGCATCATCGAGCAGGCGCTGGACGGGCTTCCCGGCGGCCCGATCAACATCGACGACTACCGAATCGTCCTGCCCCCGAAGGGGGAGGCGATGGGGTCGATCGACACCATGATCTCGCACTTCAAGCTCGTGATGGAGGGCGTCCGCGTGCCGGCCGGCGAGACGTGGTACTCCATCGAAAGCTCGAAGGGCGAACTGGGGTTCGGGATCATCTCCGACGGTGGCACGAAGCCCGTGCGCTGCCGTTTCCGCGGGCCCTCGTTCATCAACATCGCGTCGCTCCCGGAACTCGTGAAGGACGAACTCGTCGCGGATGTCGTCGCGATCAACGCCTCGCTCGACGTCGTGCTCGGGGAGATCGACCGGTGAGCCGGCGGATCCACCCCGCGGTCGTCGGGGCGCAGCCCTTCCAGTTGACGGCGAGGGAGACGTTCGACGGTCCCATCTTCGAGACGGAGGAAGGGAGGCACCGGCTGGAGGCGGCCCTCTCCCGCTATCCGACGAAACAGGCGGCGCTCCTCCCCATGCTCGGCTTCGTGCAGTCGGTGAAAGGATGGATCGAACCCGCGGACATGGTCGAGGTCGCCGAGGCGCTGGACCTGACCCCGGCCTACGTCCACTCGATCGCAACCTTCTACACGATGTATAACAAGCACCCGGTCGGGCGTCACTTCGTCCAGGTGTGCACGAACATCTCCTGCCACCTGAACCGGGCCGAAGAGGTGCTTCGCGGCTTCCTCGCCGAGACGGGGACGCGCGAGGGGGAGATCTCGGAGGACGGGGAGTTCACCGTGATCGAGGCGGAGTGTCTCGGCGCGTGCGGCTTCGCCACCGTCGTCCAGGTCAACGACCGCTACCTCGAGGACGTCACGCCGGAGCGCGTGCCCGAGATCGTGGCGGATCTTCGCGGCGCGAGGAACCCATGAGCTTCCCGCACCGGAGCGATCTCGAGGTCACGACGCGGCTCTCGCGGTACCAGGGCGAGGCCGAAGCGCGCACGCTCGATGGCTACCGGGCCCGCGGCGGCTACAAGGCGCTACGGCAGTCGCTCGACATGCCGCCCGCCGACATCACCGAGGTCGTGAAGGCCTCCGGGCTGCGCGGGCGCGGCGGCGCGGGCTTCCCGACGGGCCTCAAGTGGAGCTTCATGCCGAAGGACGACGGCAAGCCGCACTACCTGTGCTGCAACGCGGACGAGTCCGAGCCCGGCGCCTTCAAGGACCGCGAGGTCATCCGCTGGACACCCCACCTCCTCATCGAGGGCTGCCTGATCGCGTCGCGCGCCATCGGGGCGGCGCACGCCTACATCTACGTGCGGGGCGAGTTCTTCGAGGAAACCCGGGTGCTGAACGCCGCGGTCGTCGAGGCGTACGACAACGGTCTCGCAGGGGACGGGATCCTGGGTTCGCCGTGGTCGTGCGACGTGACGATCCACGCCGGGGCCGGGGCGTACATCGCCGGCGAGGAGACCGGCCTCATGAACTCGCTCATGGGGAACCGGGCCGAGCCCTGGGCCAAGCCGCCCTTCCCGGCGCAGGCCGGGGCGTTCGGGATGCCGACGACGGTGAACAACGTCGAGACGCTCGCGGCGGTCCCCATGATCCTCGAGCACGGCGCGGACTGGTACCGGCAGTGGGGGAGCGAGCAGTCGCCCGGCACGAAGCTGTGGAGCTGCTCGGGCCACCTCGTGCGGCCCGGCAACTACGAGTTCGCGCTCGGCCTGCCGCTGAGCGACATCATCTTCGACGCCTGCGGCGGCACGCCCTCGGGCCAGCCGGTGAAGGCCGTGATCCCGGGCGGGTCGTCCACGGCGTTCCTGAGCGGAGACGAACTCGACTGCGCGACGACGTACGAGGGGCTCGCGGAGGCGGGCAGCGCGCTCGGCACGGCCTCGCCGATCGTGATGGACGAGGACACGGACATCGTGGCGGCCATGCGCCGGATCGCGCAGTTCTACGCGCACGAATCGTGCGGCCAGTGCGTGCAGTGCCGCGAGGGCACGTCGTGGGTCGTCCGCATCCTGCAGCGGATCGAGGCGGGGGACGGCCGCCCGAGCGACATCGACACGCTGTACGAGCTGTGCGAACAGATGACGGGCCGCACGATCTGCGTGCTGGCGGACAGCGTCGTGTTCCCGCTCGAGTCCTCGCTGGACAAGTTCCGCGCCGACTACGAGGCGCTGATGAAGCCTTCTCTGGTCGCGGCGGGTTGAGGCATGGCGGGTGACGATGGCTGAGAACGGCGCGAAGGCGACGGTCACGCTCACGATCGACGGGGTCGAGGTCACGGTCCCGAGCGGCACGCGCGTCATCGAGGCGGCGGAGCACGTGGGCGTCGTCGTGCCGCGCTACTGCTACCATCCGGGCATCCCGACCCGGCCGGCGCAGTGCCGCATGTGTCTCGTGGAGGTCGAGGGACGCCCCAAGCTCGAGCCCTCGTGTACGCTGCAGGCGGCCGACGACATGGTCGTGAATACGGCGAGCGACACGGCGCGCACGGCCCGCCAGTCGGTCATCGAGTTCCTCCTCGTCAACCACCCGCTCGACTGCCCGATCTGCGACGCGGCGGGGCAGTGCATGCTCCAGGACTACGCCTACGTCACGAACCAGCTCGAGAGCCGGGTCGACGAGCCGAAGCGGATCATGGGGCGCGACCGCATCTCCGACGACATCCTCTACTTCGCGGACCGCTGCGTCATCTGCACGCGCTGCGTGCGCTTCATGCGGGACGTGGCGGAGGACGACTCGCTCATCGTCGCCCAGCGCGGGGACAAGGCCTACATCGACACCTTCCCGGGACGCGAACTCGACAACCCCTTCCAGGGGAACATCGTCGACGTGTGCCCGGTCGGCGCGCTCGTGCACGAGGACTTCGTGTTCAAGGCGCGGGCGTGGGACATGGACGCGACGGCGAGCGTGTGCCCGGGGTGCCCGACCGGCTGCAACGTCACGATCGACACGAAGGAGAACCAGATCGTGCGCGTGAAGCCGCGGCACAACGCGGCGGTCAACTCGTGGTGGATGTGCGACTACGGGCGCAATCACCTCGTGATGACGAACCGCGGCGTGCGGGCCGAGGTCCCCCTCATCCGCGACGGCGGGGACGATAGCGGCGACGACGGCGGTGCCCTGCGGCCGGTCGACTGGGCGACGGCGCTCGACTGGGTGACGGAGAAGGTTGACGCGCTTGGCGCGCCCGGCGGCAGCGCCGTCGTGTCGCCGGACGCCTCGAACGAGAACCTGTTCTACGTGCACAGGCTGCTCGAACGGCTCGGGGTCGCGGGCGCGGCGTTCCGGGTGGAGCAGGGGGAGACGGCCGAGTTGCCCACGGTGCCGACGCTCAAGCTGCGGGCGGACCGCGCCGCGAACGTCGCGGGCGCCGAGATCTTCGGCGGGCGGCGCGCGGACGGTCTCCCCGGCGGCCCGGCGGGCGGGGTGCTCGTCGTGCTCGATGACGACCTCGAGGGGGCCGGCGAGGACTTCGGCGCCTCGGCCGACTTCTTCCTCTACCTCGGCACGCGGCTCCCCGGCGCGGCGCGCAACGCGGACGCGGTGCTCCCGATCGCGACCTTCGCGGAGATGGACGGCACGTTCACGAACTTCGAGGGCCGCGTGCAGCGCTTCCACCAGGCGCTGAGGCCGCCCGGGCTGGCCCGCCCCGGCTGGATGGTGCTGAGCCGCGTGCTCGCCCGCCTGGGAGACGGCGAGGCCGTCAACGAGGTGCGCGGCGCGTTCGAGCGCATGGTGGCGGAGGCTCCGGCCTTCGCGGGCCTCACGTGGGACGGGATCGGCCTCAAGGGCGCCCCGGCCGCCGGCTCGGCCACGGCGGCGGCCGCCGCGGCCGGCATCCACGGTCCGCAGAAGGCTGACGCGTGAACGCGGTCACCGGCGCCGCTTTCGCCCTCGCCACCGTGGGGAAGGTCATGGTCTTCTTCACCTTGCTCATGCTCGCGGTCATGCTCGCCACGATCTTCGAGCGCAAGGTGTGCGGCTTCATGCAGGACCGGAGCGGCCCCAACCGCGTCGGGCCGTGGGGACTCCTGCAGGTCATCGCCGACGGGCTCAAGAACCTCCTCAAGGAAGAGACGATGCCGGAGCAGGCGGTCCGGCCCTTCTTCCTCCTCGCGCCCGTCCTCGCGATCGTGCCGGCCACCATCCTCTTCGCCGTCATCCCCTTCGCCTCTCCCCTGCCCACGCAGTGGGGACTCGTGGAGATGATCGTGGCGGACGTGCCGATCGGTTTCCTCTACGTGCTCGCGATCGGTTCGATCGGCGTGTACGGCGTCGCCATGGGCGGCTGGGCCTCCGGGTCGAAGTACTCGCTGCTCGGCGGCCTGCGCGGCTCCGCGCAGATGGTGAGCTACGAGGTCGCGCTCGCGCTCAGCCTCGTCCCGCTCATCCTGCTGACCGGCGACGTGCGCGCCCCCGAGATCGTCTCCATGCAGCAGACGTTCACCGCGGGGCCGGCGACCTACGCGACCTGGTTCGTGTTTCCGCTCCTCATCGGTCTCTTCTTCTTCTTCGTGTCGGGGCTCGCGGAGACGAACCGCCTCCCGTTCGACATGCCCGAAGCGGAGGCCGAACTCATCACCGGATACCACACGGAGTATTCGGCGATGAAGTTCTCGATGTTCATGATCGGCGAGTTCGCGCACGTGATCACGGTCGCGGCGCTCGTCACGGTCTTCTTCCTCGGCGGGTGGGACATCCCGTTCTGGCAGGGGGACAACATCCGCGTCCTCTCCGACGGGACGGTGATCGGGGAGCCGACGTGGTGGAAGACGCTGCTCACGCTCGGCGCCTTCGGCGTGAAGACGTCGCTGCTCGTGCTCGTCTTCGTATGGATTCGGTGGACGCTGCCGCGCTTCCGCTACGACCAGCTCATGGACCTGGGCTGGAAGTTCATGCTCGAAGCGGTGACGGTCTACATCCTCGTCATCGCCTTCGTCATCCTCGGCATCGAGGCGGTCGGGATCCCGGCCGGCGGCTGGTACGCGTTCGTGCTTTTCCTCGTGAACCTTGCGCTCGCGGGGGTGCTCTTCTTCGCCATGGACCGGGGGACGCTGATCCGCGGCGGGGCGAAGGGGACGAAGTCGGCCGGCGGCGCCGGTCAGGGAGGGTAGAGGTCAGATGCCTGGAGATGTGAAGGTCGTGGAGCGCCCGCGGGCCGAGAGCTCGTACGTGCGGGCGGCGGCGAAGGGGATGTCGATCACCATGCGGCACCTCCTGAGCCCGAACAAGAAGACGCAGCAGTACCCGGACGAGAAGTGGGAACTCGCGCCTCGCACGCGCGGCACGCACCGCATGGCGGTGCACGAGGACGGACGGGCGAAGTGCGTGGCGTGCGGCCTGTGCCCGACCGTGTGTCCCGTGAACTGCATCAAGCTGGTGCCGGCGGAGGACGAGAACGGCGAGCGCTACGCGGCGATCTACGAGATCGACGAGTTCCGCTGCATCTTCTGCGGCTACTGCCAGGAGGTGTGCCCGGTGGAGGCGATCCACCTCGGCGTGCACTACGAGAACGCGGAGTACTCGCGCGAGCGCTGGGTGTACGACCTCGAGCGCCTCGTCGAGCAGGAGCACCCCGTGACGGCGCTGTGGGATCCGCAGGACCCGGCGTCGCAGTGATGGCGCGATCGATACCGAGATGATCCAGGACTTCCTCTTCCAGGCCTTCGCGGCGGGTTCGATTCTGGGCGCGGTGATCATGGTCACGCGCCGGAACCCCGTGTCCGCGGTGATCTTCCTGGTCGGCGTGTTCTTCGCCACGTCGGGCATGTTCCTTATGCTGGACGCGCACTACATCGCGGCGATCAACGTGATCCTGTACGGCGGGGCCATCATGGTCCTGTTCCTCTTCGTTCTCATGCTCCTGAACCTGGGGCACGCGGACTGGCGCGACCTGCGGGGGCCGGTGGGCGGGCTCATCGGCGGCTCGATCTCCATCGCCTTCCTCGGCGTGCTCACGCGCCTCTTCGTGGGCGGGACGGACGCGCGCCCCGTCGTGGAGCTCGCCGGCAGCGCGCTGCGCGAGGCGGCGGCGGAGCAGGGGGTCGTCGGCGTCGTGGCCCGGCCGCTCTTCACGGAGTACACGATCGTGCTCGAGGTCACCGGCGTCCTCCTGCTCGTGTCCATGGTGGGCACGATCCTGCTCGCCCGCAGGGAGCGGAGCGTGGGCGAGAGGGAGCGGACGTGAACGAGGCGGGCATGGCGGCCGCGCTCGGCCTGAACGGGCTCATCGCCCTCTTCGTGAGCGCGATCCTGTTCACGATCGGCGTGATCGGGGTCCTGCTGCGGCGCAACGCGATCATCGTCTTCATGTGCATCGAACTGATGCTGAACGCCGCGAACCTGTCCCTCGTCGCCTTCTCGCGCATGCACGGGATCGAGGGCCAGATCTTCGTCTTCTTCGTCATGGCCGTGGCCGCGGCGGAGGCCGCCGTGGGGCTCGCGATCATCATCGCGATCTTCCGGCACTATGAAGTCGTGGACCTCGACCGCTTCCGGCTCCTGAAGTGGTGAGCCTCGGCGCGGTCGCGGCGGCGGGCCCCGGGGCGCTCTCGGCGGGAGCCGCCGCCCTCGCGGGTCAGGAGGGCGCGGCGGGCGGGTTCCAGCCCGTGCTCCCGTGGCTCATCCTCGCCCTCCCGCTGCTCGGGGCGGCGGTCAACGGGATCGGGGCCTTCCTGTGGCGCGACGACAAGCGGCTTCCGACGATCGTCGGGCCCGCGGCGCTGCTCGGGAGCTTCGCGGTCGTCCTCGTGAACTTCATCGCGATGAGCGGCGCGGATCTGCACGGCGCGGAAGTCGTCGGCCTGTGGAACTGGATCGTGTCCGGGGACCTCCGCATCGGCGTCGACCTCCAGTTCGACCAGCTCTCGATGCTGATGTGCATGATCGTCACCGGCGTCGGGAGCCTGATCCACATCTATTCCGTCGGCTACATGCGCGACGATCCGGGCTATTCGCGCTACTTCTCGTATCTCAACCTGTTCGTCTTCTTCATGCTCGTCCTCGTCCTCGGGGCCAGCTTCCCGCTGATGTTCGTGGGCTGGGAGGGCGTGGGGCTGTGTTCGTACCTGCTCATCGGCTTCTGGTACGAGAACCGGGACTACGCGAACGCGGGCAAGAAGGCGTTCATCATGAACCGGATCGGCGACGCGGGGTTCCTCGTCGCCATGTTCCTCGTCTTCATGGCCTTCGGGACGCTGGACTTCATCCCCGTCCTCGAGGCGGCGGACGGGACGCTCGCGTACGGCGGCGCGCTCGTCACGGGGATCACGCTCCTCCTCTTCCTCGGCTGCACCGGGAAGTCGGCCCAGATTCCGCTCCACACATGGCTGCCCGACGCGATGGCGGGCCCCACGCCCGTCTCGGCGCTCATTCACGCGGCCACGATGGTGACGGCCGGCGTCTATCTCATCGCGCGCACCAGCGTCCTGTTCGCGCTCTCGCCCGTGGCTCAGGGCGTGGTGGCGGCGGTCGGGGCGGGGACGGCGCTCTTCGCGGCCTCGATCGCGATCCGGCAGTACGACATCAAGAAGGTGCTCGCGTACTCCACGATCTCGCAGCTCGGCTACATGTTCCTCGCCGTCGGGGTGGGGGCGTTCACGGCCGGCGTCTTCCATCTGATGACGCACGCCTTCTTCAAGGCGCTCCTCTTCCTGGGAGCGGGGGCCGTGATCCACGCGGTGCACCACGCGTGGGCGCATGGAGATGGGCACGGCGACGGGCAGGAACAGGAAGACGGGCACGGCGACGCGCACCACGGCGACCCGAACGACATGCGGAACCACGGCGGGCTCCGGAAGTTCATGCCGCGCACGTTCGTCTTCATGTGGGTCGCGACGCTCGCCATCGCGGGGGTGCCGCCGCTGGCCGGGTTCTTCTCGAAGGACGAAATCATCTGGTACTCGGGGGCGTACGGATCCCCGATCCTGTGGGGCGTGGCGCTGGCCACGGCGCTGCTCACGGCGGTCTACATGGCCCGGCTCATGGTGCTGACCTTCCACGGGGGGAACCGGACCTTCGGCCACAGGGGAGGGGCGGAAGCGGGACGGAAGCTGCACGAGGTGCCCGCCGTCATGTGGGCCCCGCTGGCGGTGCTCGCGGTCCTCTCCGTGGTGGGGGGCTGGGCGAACATCCCCGAGGCACTGCCGCTGCTGCCGACGTTCGAGTGGCTGCATCACTGGCTGGAGCCGGTGTTCGCGCCGGCGATCGCCGTCAAGGAGGCGCACGGCTTCGCGCCCGAATACCGGTCGCCCGTCGGGGGCGGCGAGGCGCTGTGGGCGGTGATCTCCGCCGCGATCGCGATCGCGGCCGTGGTGGGGACGGTGCGCTTCCTGTCGCCGAAGCCGGTGCCGACCGAGGCGGAGGCGGTGGCGCCGACCGGGTTCGCCCGCGTGCTCCACGACAAATGGTACGTGGATGAACTGTACGACCGCGCGATCGTCCGCCCCTCGCTCGCCCTGTGGCGCGCCTGCTGGCGGATCGTGGACGCGGGGCTCATCGACGGCGCCGTGAACGGCGCCGGGCGGGCCGCCCGCCTCCTCGGATGGGCCGGGGGACAGCTCCAGACGGGCCGCGTGACCACCTACCTCGTCGCCTTCATGCTCGGGGCCCTCCTCGTTCTCGGGGTGCTCTCGTGATGGCCTTCTACGACGGGCACTGGATCCTGACCGCGCTCGTGGTCCTCCCCCTCGTGGGCGGCGCGGCCTGCCTCGTGGCGCCGGAGGCGCGCGCGAAGACCGTCGCCCTCGCGACGACGCTCGTCCTGTTCGCGCTCTCGCTGCCGCTCTTCTGGACCTTCGACACGGCGGAGCCGGGGTTCCAGAACCTCGTCTCCATCCCGTGGATCGAGGCGTGGGGGATCTCCTACGCGGTGGGCCTGGACGGGATCTCCATCCTCATGATCCTGCTCACGACCTTCACGATGCCGCTGGCCGTGGCGGGGTCCTTCTCCTACATCCGGCGCCGGGAGCGCGCCTTCTACGCGATGCTCCTCTTCCTCACGACGGGGATGATCGGCGTCTTCGTCGCCCTCGATCTCTTCCTGTTCTACGTGTTCTGGGAGATCATGCTGATTCCGATGTACTTCCTCATCGGGGTCTGGGGTGGGGAGCGCCGGATCTATTCCGCCGTGAAGTTTTTCCTCTACACGGCGGTGGGCTCGCTCCTCATGCTGGTCGCGATCGTGACCCTCGCCTGGATCTTCCAGGACGGCTCCGGGGCGTGGAGCTTCGCCTACGAGGATCTGGTGTCGCTGGAACTCGCGCGGCGGGCGCAACTGTGGCTCTTCGCGGGGTTCGCGCTCGCGTTCGCGATCAAGGTGCCGCTCTTCCCGTTCCACACCTGGCTGCCCGACGCGCACGTGGAGGCGCCGACGGCGGGTTCGGTGATCCTGGCGGGCGTGCTGCTGAAGATGGGCGTGTACGGGTTCCTCCGCTTCGGACTCCCCTTCTTCCCGGCCGCGGCAACGGACCCGATGGTGGTGAACGCGATGCTCGTGCTGGGGCTGATCGGGATCCTCTACGCGGCTTGGGTGGCGGCGGTGCAGCCGGACGCGAAGAAGCTCATCGCCTATACGTCGGTCGCCCACCTCGGCTTCGTCGTGCTCGGCGTGTTCGGGCTCACGACGCAGGGGATCGAGGGCGGCATCCTGCAGATGGTGAACCACGGGATCTCGACGGGCGCGCTCTTCCTCCTCATCGGGATGCTGTACGAGCGGCGCCACTCGCGGCAGATCGCCGACTTCGGCGGCATCGCGAAGGTGATGCCGGTGTTCGCCTTCGCGCTCGTCGTCGTCGCGCTGTCCTCCGTCGGGCTGCCGGGGACGAACGGCTTCGTCGGCGAGTTCCTGATCCTCGTGGGGACGTTCAGGACGCACCCGTGGATCGCCGCCATCGCCACGACGGGCGTGATCTTCGCGGCCTGCTACATGCTGCCCATGGTGCAGCGCGTGCTCTTCAACCGCCTCGACCGCGAGGAGAACCGGGCGCTCACCGACGTGAACCGCCGGGAGCGGCTGATCCTCGCGCCGCTCCTCGCGCTCATCCTGCTCATCGGCGTGTGGCCGGGCCCCTTCCTGAACCGGACGCGGGCGTCGGTGCAGGCGCTGATCGAGCAGGTGGAGACGCGGTCGGCGAACGTCGCGTCGTCGGAGGCTGGCGCCGTCGAACTCGGACTCGAGGCCGGGACCCAGGCCGAACCCGGGGTCGGGCTGGAGGGCGGGGCCGATGCCGGGGGAGGGGAGTGACGTGAATCACTGGGTCGCGCTCCTGCCGGAGGTCGTCCTGTCGCTGGCCGCGATGTTCATCCTCATGCGCGACGCCTTCGTGCGGTCGGACGCGGGTGGTGCGGGCGCTGCGGGGGCCGCGGGAGGCGCCGGCGGCGGCGGGCGGATGTCCGTCGACTGCCTCGTCACGCTGTACTCGATCGCGGGCGCGTTCATCGCCAGCCTGTGGCTCATGGACGCTTCCGCGCCGCCGGACGCGATGATCGCGCTCGACGGCTTCCGGGTGGCGGCGGACACCATCCTGTGCGGCGGGGCTCTGCTCGTGGTGTCGCTCTCGCGCGACTACCTCAGCCGGGAAGGGCTGCGGTCGCCGGAGTTCCACGCGCTGATTCTCCTCGCCCTCGTCGGAATGATGGTGCTCGTCGCGGCGCGCGACCTCATCCTCCTCTTCGTCGGCCTCGAGCTGATGTCGATTTCCGTGTACGTCCTCACGGGGTTCGTGCGGAAGAACCCGCGCTCCTCCGAGGCGAGCCTCAAGTACTTCATCGTGGGCGCCTTCGCGAGCGCCTTCGTCGTGTACGGGATGGCGCTCCTCTACGGGGCCACCGGGACGACGCGCCTGGCCACTGCCGCCGAGCGCATCGCGGCCGCGCCGGCCGGGGGAGACCTCCTCCTCGTCGCCGGCATCGGCCTCCTGCTCATCGGCTTCGCGTTCAAGATCGCCGCCGTTCCCTTCCACATGTGGGCCCCGGACGCGTACGACGGTGCGCCGACGCCGGTCACGTCGTTCATGGCGACGGGGGTCAAGGCGGCCGCCTTCGTCGCCCTCCTGCGCGTGCTGACCGTGGATCTCGGGGGTGCAGCCGAGGTGTGGAAGGGCGCGGTGTGGTGGCTCGCGATCCTGACCATGATCGTGCCCAACCTCGTCGCGCTCTCGCAGCAGGACGTGAAGCGGATGCTCGCCTACTCCTCGGTGGCGCACGCCGGATACCTCCTCGTCGGCGTTGTCGCGGCCTCCGAACTGGGGCGGTCCGCCTCGATCTTCTACCTCGCGGCGTACACCGTGGTGACCGCGGGGAGCTTCGCCATCGTCTTCCACGTGGCGGGGCGGGGCGACCGCAACCAGCGCGTGCGCGACTACCGCGGGCTGGGCTGGCGGCGTCCGGTGCTCGGGGCCGCGCTCCTCGTCTTCCTGCTCTCGCTGGCCGGCTTCCCGCCCACGGCGGGCTTCGTCGGCAAGCTGTACCTGCTGCGCGCGGCGGTGGATGCGGGGGAGATTTCGCTGGCGGTCACGCTCGTCCTTACGAGCCTCGTCGCCTACTACTACTACCTCCGCGTGGTGTGGAAGATGTACTTCGAGGCGGCGCCCGAGGACGCCCACACGCCACCGCCGCCCAGGCCGGGGTTCAACCTCGCGATCGGGACCTGCGTGGCGCTGATCCTGCTCGGCGGGCTCTTCCCGGGACGCATCATCGACCGGGCCCGCGAGGCGCTCGCGGATGCCCCTTCTGATGCGCCCGCGCCGGGCATGGTCGTCCAAGCCGAGGATCCGCCGACCCCCTGATGCCGATCCACTCCGGAATCTTCCGCGAATACGACATTCGCGGGATCGTCGGGGACGACCTGACGGAGACGGCGGCCGAACTCGTGGGGCGCGCCTTCGGGACCGAGCTCGCGGACCGTCCGGCCCCGCGCGTCGTCGTGGGGCACGACAACCGGCCTTCTTCGCCGGTGCTCTCGGCCGCGCTGTGCCGGGGTCTGTGCGCGGCGGGCGTCGACGTGACGACGGTCGGGACCGTCCCCACGCCCACCCTCTATTTCGCGGCGATCGAGTTCGGGACGGACGGGGCGATCCAGATCACCGGATCCCACAATCCGCCCGAATACAACGGGATCAAGATGGTGCGGGACGGCGCGGCGCTATACGGCCCGGCGATCCGGGCCCTGCGGGACCGGATCGAGGCGGAGGCCTTCGCGTCGGGCCGAGGGGAGATGCGGGAGGCGGAGATCCTCGACCGCTACGTGGAGGAGATTGCCGCGCGCGGGCGCGTCGAGGGTGACGTGCGCATGGTGCTCGACTGCGGGAACGGGGTGGGGAGCGTCATCGCGGTGCGCGCCCTCACCGCCGCGGGCATCGACGTGGATGGTCTCTACTGCGAATCGGACGGAACCTTCCCGAACCACCACCCGGATCCGACGGTGGACGAGTACATACAGGACCTCATCGCGCGCGTGCCCGCGACCGGCGCGGACCTCGGCGTGGGGCTCGACGGCGATGCGGATCGGATCGGCGCCGTGACCGACGAGGGGAAGATCATCCGGGGGGACCACCTGCTGCTTCTCTTTGCGCGGGAGGTGCTGGCGGAGCGGCCGGGGGCCGAGGTCGTCTTCGACGTGAAGTGCTCGCAGGCGCTGCCGCGGGTCATCCGGGCCCACGGGGGCGTTCCCGTGATGTGGAAGACGGGACACTCGCTCATCAAGGAGCGCATGCGGGCCGGGGGATCTCCGATCGCGGGTGAGATGAGCGGCCATATCTGCTTTGCGGACAGGTTCTTCGGCACTGACGATGCAATCTATGCGGCCGCCCGACTCGCGGGTCTTGTGTCCCGCTCGGGACGCCGGCTCTCCGCGTTGGCGGCGGAGATTCCGAGCTATCCGGCGACGCCCGAACTGCGCCTCGACTGTCCGGAAGAGCGCAAGTTCGGCCTCGTGGCGGAGGCCGTGCGCTTCTTCCGCGAGCGGTACGAGGTCATCGACATCGACGGCGTGCGCGTCCTGTTCGATGGCGGGTGGCTGCTGATCCGGGCGAGCAACACCCAGCCGGCCGTGGTGGCGCGGGTGGAGGCGGACACGGAGGAGCGCCTGGGGGAGATCGCGGAGGTGGCGCGGGCGTTCCTCGCCAGTCAGGGGGTCGACCTGCCGGCGGTTTGAAGCGAAATTCGAATCTTCCCGCGCGGCGGCCGCGGAGCTTTCGCCACGGGCTGCCGGACCCATGCGGGACCCGAGACGGGGGTATGACGACGATCCGATGAACATTCATGAATACCAGGCGCGGGCGATCTTCGCGCGGCACGGCATCCCCGTGCCGGAGGCCGAGGTCGCCGCGACGGCGGACGAAGCCGCGGCGGCGGCCGAACGCTTCGGCGGACGGGTCGTCGTCAAGGCCCAGGTCCACGCCGGCGGGCGCGGCAAGGCGGGCGGCGTCAAGCTCGCCTCGACGCCGGCCGAGGCGCGCGGCAGCGCCGAAGCCATCCTCGGGATGGAGATCAAGGGGATCGAAGTGCGGCGGGTCCTCGTCGCGCCGGCCGAGGACATCGCATCGGAGGCCTACGTCGGCATCGTGCTCGACCGGGCGCGCCGGGCGGACACGATCATGGTCTCCTCGGAGGGCGGCGTGGACATCGAGGAGGTGGCGGCGACCATGCCCGGGGCGATCCGCAAGGTCGCCGTGGACCCGCGCTACGGCCTCCTCGCCCACCAGGCGGCCCTGCTCGGCTACCACCTGTACGACGACCCGGGCGCGGCGCGGCAGGCCTCGTCCATCATCGCGAAGCTCTACGCGGCGTACCGGGCGAGTGGCGCCACGCTGGCGGAAATCAACCCGATGATCGTGAACCCCGCCGGAGAGGTGAAGGCGATCGACGCGAAGATGAACATCGACGACAACGCCCTCTTCCGGCTCCCCGGGATCGCGGCCCTCCGCGACACGGAGGCGGAGAATCCGGCCGAGGTCCGCGCGCGCGAGGCGGGCCTCTCCTACATCCCGCTCGACGGCAACGTCGGGTGCTGCGTGAACGGGGCCGGCCTCGCAATGGCCACGATGGACCTGGTCAAGTACTACGGCGGCGAGCCCGCGAACTTCCTCGACATCGGGGGTTCCTCGAATCCCGACAAGGTCGTGGCGGCGCTCGAACTCATCACCGAGGACCCGAACGTGAACTCGATCCTGTTCAACATCTTCGGCGGCATCACGCGCTGCGACGATGTCGCGAACGGGATCGTGGAGGCGACGAGCCGGATGGAACTCGGGGTTCCGATCACGATCCGCCTCACGGGAACGAACGAGGAGGCGGGGGTCGCGATCCTCGCCGCGCAGGGGTTCGAGGCCATGGTGGACATGGACCGGGCGGTCGAAACGGCCGTTCGGCGCGCGGTCGGCGGCACCGGCGGCGGCACCGGCGGCGAGCCCGGGGACGGCCGCTGATGGGGATCTTCATCGGAGACGATACGAGGCTCGTGGTCCAGGGCATCACCGGGCGCGACGGCTCGTTCCACACGCGGCAGATGATGGAGTACGGCACGGGGGTCGTGGCCGGGGTGACCCCGGGGAAGGGCGGCCGGACGTTCGACGGCGCCGTGCCCGTGTTCGACACCGTGGAGGAGGCGGTGGCCGAGGCGGGGGCGAACGCGAGCGTCATCTACGTGCCCGCGCGCTTCGCGGCGGACGCGGTGTTCGAGGCGGCGGACGCGGGGATCGCGCTCATCGTGTGCATCACCGAGGGCGTGCCTGTCGGGGACATGCTGCGCGTGCTGCCGTACGTGCGGGAGAAGGGCGCCCGCCTCATCGGCCCCAACTGCCCGGGGCTCATCGTCCCGGGCCGCTGCAAGGTCGGGATTCTGCCCGGCCAGATCGTGCGCGAGGGGCCGGTCGGGATCGTGAGCCGTTCCGGCACCCTCACCTACGAGGTCATCTTCCAGCTCACGCGCGCCGGGATCGGACAGTCCGCCTGCGTCGGGATCGGGGGGGACCCGCTCATCGGCACGGATTTCGTCGATTGCCTGGCGGCGTTCGAGGCGGATCCGGAGACCGAGGCCGTTGCGGTGATCGGGGAGATCGGCGGGACGGACGAGCAGGTGGCGGCGGAGTACGTGTCGCGGGAGATGAGCAAGCCCGTCGTCGGGTTCATCGCGGGCCAGACGGCGCCTCCCGGCCGGCGCATGGGGCACGCGGGAGCGATCATCTCCGGCTCCGAGGGGACGGCGGAAGAGAAGATCCGCGCCTTCGAGAGCCACGGGATCGGCGTCGCGCGGCGGCCCGCCGACCTGGTGGGCCTCATCCGCGACCGGTAGATCGGCGCGGCGGGGGGGCAGGGACGCTGCCAGGCAGGAGGCGGTAATGAAGGTACGTGAGATCATGACCCGCGACGTGACGACGGTCCCTCCCGGCATGACGCTGGAGGAGGCGGCGGACATACTCGCGCGCAGGCGGCTCCGTGCGATGCCCGTCATCGATGACGAGGGCCATGTGCTCGGCATGCTCACGGACCGCCTGTTGATCAGTGGCCTCCTGCCCGAACTCGAGCGGGCGGAGGCGGGCGCGCCGGCGACGCGAGGTGCTCACGCCGGCGAGGTGCGCGACATCATGGAACGGGCCGTGATGTGCGTGAAGGAGGACGAACCGCTGGCCAACGTGGTCCGTCTGATGCTGGACAGGGAAATCGAACGTCTGCCGGTCGTGCGCGAGGGCCAGCTCGTCGGGTTCCTCACGCGCGGCGACATTATCCGGAGGCTCCTCCTTCGGGACGCGGCGGACGAAGCGGAAGAAACGAAAGGGGAGTGAAGCCGTGCAGACGATGACGCTCGCGATCATCAAGCCCGATGCGTTCGGGTCCGGGAAGGCGGGCAGGGTCCTCGCGGCGCTCGAGGACGCGGGTTTTCGCATACGGGGGTCGCGGGTTCTGCGGCTGCGGCGCGCCGGAGCCGAAGCGTTCTACGCCGTGCACCGGGAGCGGCCCTTCTTCGGGGCGCTCGTGGAGTTCATGACGTCGGGGCCCTGCATGGCGCTCGCGCTCGAACACGACCGGGCGGTGCCCTACCTGCGCGAGGTCATCGGCGCCACCGACCCGGCGGAGGCCGCGCCGGGCACCGTGCGCGCGCTGTACGCGGAGAGCAAGGAGCGCAACGCGATCCACGGCTCCGACTCCGACGAGAACGCGCGGGCGGAACTCGGCTTTTTCTTCGGACAGGTCGACCTCATCGAGAGCGCGTGAGCCCGCCTCGCGCATCGCCATTGCCGAACCCGGCGGAACCCGCGCGCATCGGACTTGCCGGCCTCGACGGCGGCCCCATCGAGCGGGCGTTTCGCGTCGAAACGCCGGGTGAATCGCTCGGCGCCTTGCCGTTGCCCTTCGAGTACGTCGATGTCGAGGTCGAACTCCGGCGGGCGGATGGGGCCGCGGTGCGCGCCCGGGGCACGCTCGGGGCACGCGCCACCGTCGAGTGCCGCCGCTGCCTCGAGCCGACCCGGGTCCGCGTGCGCGCCAGGTGGGAGGCGCTGTACCGCCCGCCCGGCCGGGTCACGCCCGGGGAAGAAGGGGTCTGGGCGCTGGACGCCGACTCGGGCGAAGTGGACCTGGCGGGGCCGATCCGCGAGGAACTGTGGGTGCGCGCGCCCGCTTGGGTGGAGTGCTCGCGCGACTGCCCGGGACTCTGCCCGGCGTGCGGCGCGCGGCTCGGGGAACAGGCGTGTCGCTGCCCGCCGCCCGAACCCGACGCGCGCTGGGCCGCGCTGGAAGGGTTGGGAGGGGGTTCGACGGGCGTCTCCGAGGGCGCATCGGAAGGCGCCTCGGAGGGCGAGATTCCTTGACATTCCGGGGCGAAAAGCGCCAGTTACCGTGCTCCGTTCGAACGTTGCGGAGTTTCGTTTCAGCCGATGCCGATGGCGGGAGTGAGTTGACGATATGGCTGTTCCCAAGAGACGGACGTCGAAACAGCGCAAGCGCAAGCGGCGTACGCACTACAAGGCGCGGGACAACGCGTACCAGGCGTGCCCCAAGTGCGGGGATCCGAAGCGACCGCATCGCGTCTGCCCGACCTGCGGCTACTACGCGGACCGAGTGGTCGTTCAGATCGACGACTTTTGACGCCCCCGAGCGCGGCCGCCGCCCTCCGGCGGCCGGGCCGGGTAGATGAGTCGGGCGGCCAGCCGATGATTCGGGTGGCAGTCGATTTGCTGGGCGGAGACGCCGCGCCGCAGGCCGTGCTGGAGGCTGTGGCGGGCGCGCTCGACGCGTGGCCGGACGATCTCTTCCTCCTGCTCGTGGGGCCCGGCGATCTCCTGCGCGAAGCGCGAACCCGCTTTCCGCGCGACCGGGTGGCGTGGCTCGCGGCGGAGGAGTCCATCGGCCCCGCGGAACCGCCCGCCCTCGCCGTGCGGCGGAAGGCGGACAGCACCGTGGTCCGCGGCCTCGAGGCCGTGCGCGACGGGAGCGCTGACGGCTTCGTCTCCGCCGGGCCGACGGGGGCCACGGTCGTGGCCTCGGTGCTCACGCTCGGCCTGCTCCCCGGCGTGGACCGCCCGCCCGTCGGCGCCCTCTTCCCGACCGCGACCGGGCGCGTGCTCGTCATGGACGTGGGCGCGAACGTGGATGTTCGTCCGCGGCAACTGCACCAGTTCGCCCACCTGGGCTCGACGTATCTGCGCCGGACGCTCTCGATCGGCCGACCCCGGGTTGGCCTGCTCAACATCGGCGTGGAGGGCGAGAAGGGGGGGGATGCGATCGCGACGGCCCACGGCCTCCTCTCCGCCGACCCCGGGCTCCATTTCATCGGAAACGTGGAGGGACACCAGATCGTGACCGGCGCCTGCGACGTGCTCGTGTGCGGCGGCTTCGTCGGCAACGTGCTGCTCAAGTTCTACGAGTCGATCGCCGAGTTCGTGCTCGGGATCTTCCGCAGCGCCGGCGTCGGCGAGGGAGGCGAACTCGGCGAAGCGCTGCGCGTTCTCGACTATGCCGAATACGGCGGGGCGCCCCTGTTCGGCGTGGACGGGGTCGCGGTCATCTGTCACGGGACCTCGCCCGCGCGCGCCATCATGAACGGAATTCGCACGGCGGCCGACTGCGCCGCCTCGGGCTTCACCACCGTCACTCGCACCTCCCTCGCCCGGATGCGGGAGAGCGGCGCGTGAGCGGGGTCGCGCTCCTTTTCCCGGGACAGGGCTCCCAGTACGTGGGCATGGGACGGGATCTGGCGGAAGACGATGCGTCGGTGCGGGAACTCTACGAGCGGGCGGACGACACGCTCGGCATGCCGCTGAGCCGGATCTGCTGGCAGGGGCCGGAAGAGGAACTGCGGGCCACGGAGAACGCGCAGCCCGCGATCATGCTGCACTCCTTCGCCGTCTGGCGCCTCATCGCCGCGCGCGCCGGGAAGGCCGGCATCGGGGCGGGACATTCGCTCGGGGAGCTGTCGGCCTACCTCGTGTCCGACGCCTTCGGCTTCGAGGACGGCCTCCGGATCGTGCGCGAGCGCGGCCGGATGATGGGGGCTTCGGGCGCGGACCGGCCGGGTACGATGGCCGCCATCCTCGGGCTGGACGCCGAATCCGTCGCCGGCGCGTGCGAGCGGGCGGCGGAGGCAGGGGGGATCGCCGTGCCCGCGAATCTCAACGCGCCGGGCCAGGTCGTCATCAGCGGCGATCTCGACGCCGTGGCCGCGGCGGGCCGGCTCGCCTCGGAGGCCGGCGCGCGCCGCGTGCTCCCGCTCAACGTGAGCGGCGCGTTCCATTCGCCCCTGATGGCGACGGCGGCCGACGGGCTGGCGGCGACGCTCGATGGTACGCAGTGGCGGGACCCGTCGTTTCCCATCGTCTCCAACGCCACGGCGACACCCGTGACGGACTCGGGGGAGGCCCGGCGAACCCTCATCCTTCAGCTCACCTCGCCCGTCCGGTGGATGGAGGGGATCGAACGCATCCGCGAGACGGGCACCGCGCGCTGGCTGGAGGTCGGACCCGGCAACGTGCTCTCGGGCCTCGCCCGCCGCATCGATCGAAGTCTGCGCGTGACCGCGGTCGGAGATTCGCCGTCCGTGGACGCCTACCTGGGATCTTCGGACTAGCTGACTCGGACTCGCTGACGGGATGCCTGAATGAGTGAACTGACGGGAGAGATCGCCATCGTCACGGGGGCGACGCGCGGCATCGGGACCGCGATCGCGATGGAACTGGCCCGGGGGGGCGCCCGCGTCGCGGTGGTCGGCACGGGAGCGGATCGCGCTCAAGCCGTTGCCCGGGATTTGCCGGGAGACGGTCACGCGGGCTTCGGTTGCGACATCTCCGATCCGGGAGCGTGCAAGGGACTCGTAGCGGAGGTCTCTGAGAGTCTCGGGGCCGCGACGATCCTCGTGAACAACGCGGGCATCACGCGCGACAACATCCTCCTCCGCCTCAAGGACGAGGACTGGCGGTCCGTGCTCGACACGAATCTGTCGGGGGCCTTCTATCTCATGCGGGCCGTCGCCCGCGGCATGATGAAGCGGCGCGCCGGAAACATCGTGAACATCTCGAGCGTGGTGGGCTTGACGGGAAACCGCGGCCAGTCCAACTATGCGGCGGCCAAAGCCGCCCTGATCTCGCTCACCCGAAGCGTCGCTCAGGAACTCGCGAGTCGGGGCGTGCGGGCCAACGCGGTCGCCCCCGGGTTCATCTCGACCGACATGACCTCGGGACTGCCCGAAAGCGTCCAAAAAGCCATGTCGGAGAGGATTCCCCTCGGCCGGCCGGGGTCCCCGGAAGATGTCGCCACGGTGGTGCGATTTCTCGTCGGTCCCGGGGCTTCGTACGTTACCGGGCAGGTGATCGTCGTCGACGGCGGGATGGTCATGCAGTCCTAGCGACAACGCCGCATATTCGGTCGCCGGAAAGGGTCGGGAAACGGCGGGGCCTCGGGTCGGTCCCCTTCATACAAGGAGAACACGCAATCATGGACAACGCGGCACGCGTGCGGGAGATCATCGCGCAGGAACTCGGCGTGGAGCAGGAGAAGGTGGTGGACGACGCGAACTTCGTCGATGATCTGGGCGCCGACTCGCTCGATACCGTCGAACTCGTGATGGCTTTCGAGGAGGAGTTCGGGATCGAGATCCCGGATGAGGACGCGGAGAGGATGCAGACGGTCGCGGAGGCCATCGCGTATCTGAACGAGAAGGTCTAGCGAGGCTTCCTACGGGTGGCCATCGCCCGCGGGCCCTTCATTTCATGAGAAGACGTGTAGCGATCACGGGGATCGGCCTCGTCACCCCGATCGGGCTCGACCCCGACTCGACCTGGGACGCGCTCCTCCGCGGCGTGAGCGGCGCGGGGCCCATCACCCAGTTCGACGCATCCGACCAGTCGGTCCGCTTCGCCTGCGAGGTGAAGGACTTCGACCCGGCGAATTACATGGACCGGAAGGACGCCCGGCGGGCGGACCGGTTCCTCCACTTCGCGATGGCCGCGGCGGAGCAGGCCGTGACCGAGGCGGGGTTCGCGGAGGGGTTCGGAGCGCTTCCGCCGGATAGGGTCGGAGTGCTCATCGGCGTCGGGATCGGCGGGCTTCCGCTTCTCGAGGCGCAGCACGAAAAGCTGCTCGGCGGCGGGCCCCGGCGCGTCTCCCCGTTCTTCATCCCCATGTTCATCCCGGACATGGCCTCGGGGATGGTGTCGATGCGGTACGGGGCGCAGGGCCCCAACTATGCCACCGTCTCGGCCTGCGCGTCCAGCGGGCATTCCGTCGGGCTGGCCTTCCGCTCGATCCGGAACGGCGAAGCCGATGTGATGATCACGGGGGGCAGCGAGTCCACGATTACGCCGCTCGCGGTCGCCGGCTTCGCGAACATGCGGGCGATGTCGACGCGCAACGACGATCCGAAGCGAGCCTCGCGCCCCTTCGACGCGCACCGCGACGGGTTCGTGCTCGGGGAGGGCGCGGGGATGTTCGTCCTCGAGGAACTCGAGCACGCAAGGGCGCGCGGGGCGACGATCTTCGGGGAGGTGGCGGGCTTCGGGCAGAGCGCGGATGCCTACCACATGACGGCGCCGGCGCCGGATGGTTCAGGGGCACGGCTCGCCATGGAGCAGGCGCTCGAAGACGCGGGACTCGACGCGGCGGACGTCGGGTACATCAACGCGCACGGCACGTCGACGCCCGCGAACGACGTGTCCGAGACGAAGGCGATCAAGGATGTCCTGGGCGATCACGCGTACTCGATCGTCGTGGGTTCGACGAAGTCGATGACGGGACACACGCTCGGGGCGGCGGGGGCCATAGAGGGGGCGATCTCCGCGCTCGTCTGCCGGCGGGGGATCATCCCGCCCACGATCAACTTCGAGGAAGCGGATCCCGAGTGCGATCTCGAATACGCCCACGGAGGCGTGCTGGAACGAGAGGTCGAGGTCGCGCTCTCGAATTCTTTCGGGTTCGGCGGCCACAACGTCTGTCTGGCCGTCCGGCGCTGGAACGGGAACTAGCGGCCGTCCGCGCGGGGGGTGCCCGCGGCGGATCGGCCGGGAGGACAGGATGAGTTCGGTACTGGTGATGATGGGGTCGGAATCGGACATGCCCACCATGGACAAGGGCGTGGCGATCCTGCGCGAGCACGGGGTCGAGGTGCAGGTCGAGGTGAGTTCGGCCCACCGGCAGCCGAAGCGGACTGCGGAGTTGGCGGAGGGGGCGGCGGCAGCCGGCCATTCCGTCGTGATCTGCGGGGCGGGGTTGTCGGCGGCGCTGCCCGGCGTCGTGGCGGCGCATACCTCGCTGCCGGTGATCGGCGTCCCCGTTTCAGCGGGCACGCTCGGGGGGCTCGACGCGCTCCTGTCGTGCGCCCAGATGCCGCCGGGCGTCCCCGTCGCCGCCGTGGGCATCGACAACGCGAAGAACGCGGCCCACCTCGCCCTCCGCATCCTGGGCACGGGTCGGGACTAGTGTCCGGGACACGACCCTAGCTGGGCCGGGGAGCTTCGGCGGGTGCGGACCGGCGTCGGGTACGATTCCCACCGCTTCGATGAGACGCGGCCCCTCGTGCTGGGGGGCGTGGCGATCCCCGACGCGCCCGGACTGAAGGGACACTCCGACGGGGACGCGGTCGCGCACGCGATCACCGATGCGGTCCTGGGCGCCGCGGGCCTCGGAGACATCGGCGTCCTCTTTCCGGATACGGACCCCGCGTACGCGGGCGCCGACTCCATCGAACTCCTCGCCTCGGCGGTGCGCCGCCTGCGCGACGGGGGATTCCGGGTGGTGAACGTCGACGCGACCGTCATCGCCGAGCGGCCCCGCATCTCGCCGCACGCCGAGGCCATGCGGGAGCGGCTGGGAGAGGCTCTGGGCACGGGGGCGGCCGGCGTGTCGATCAAGGGGAAGTCGAACGAAGGGATGGGGTGGATCGGGCGGGGCGAGGGCCTCGCCGCCATCGCGGTCGCGACGGTGACCCCGGCTGCGGGGGACGGTGCCTGAGGTTCCGGGCGTTCAACCCCTCCTCGATTTCCTCCTCGCCCTGCCGGCGCTCACCGCCTACGCGCTCATCACCGCGGGCTCCGCGCTCGAGAACATCTTCCCGCCCGTCCCGTCCGACACGTTCGTCGTGCTCGGCGCCGTGCTCGCGGACCGGGGATCGCTGCAGCCCCTCCCCGTCCTCCTCTGCGCGTGGATCGCGAACTCCGGCGGCGCGATGGTCGTGTTCGGACTCGCGCGGCGGCGGGGCCGCGGCGCTTTCGAGACCGGCTGGGGCCGGCGCCTCCTCCGCCCGCACCAGTTCCGGCGCCTGGCCCGCTTCTACGAGCGGCACGGGTTGTGGGCCATCTTCTTCGCCCGCTGCCTGCCGGTGCTGCGCGTGGTCGTCCCCACCTTCGCGGGGTTCACGGGGTTGGGCGCGGTGCGGGCGATGGCCCCGGTCGTCGCCGCCTCGCTGCTCTGGAACGGGCTCATGCTGGCGGGGGGCCTGTTCGCCTCGCGCAACGTGGACCGCCTCATGGAGCTGCTGGGCCAGGTGAACGCCTGGCTGCTGCTCGTGGCCGCCATCCTCATCGGCGCCATCGTCGGCTGGTGGATCCGCAGCCGGCGCGACGATGGCAGTTCCGCGGACGGCGGATCGCGGGCATCGCCGTGACGCGAGAAGGCCCGGACATCGAGCGCGCCTTCCACCTCGAATCTTTCCGCGACCATCTCGGCTTCGAACGAGGACTCTCTCCGCGCACCATCGAAGCGTACCTGCGCGAAGCCCGGCGCTTCGCGGCGTTCGCGGCCTCGGAGGGCGTCGAGGGGCCGGCCGGGGTCACGTACGGGCTGCTTCGCGACCATGTCGCGCGGCTGGCCGGCGCGGGGCGGGCGGCCTCCACGGTCGCGCGTAGCGTCTATGCGCTGCGCGGTTACTTCCGCTTCCTCGTCGTCGAAGACGCCGTCGAATCCGATCCGAGCGAGCGCCTCGAAGCGCCGCGCGCGGGCCGCCCTCTCCCGGACGTGCTTTCCGTCCCCGAGATCGAGGCGCTGATCGGGGCGGGGGATCCGGAGAGCCGCACGGTGCGGCGAGACGAGGCGATGCTCGAGATCCTCTACGGCTGCGGGCTCCGCGTGTCCGAACTGGTCTCGCTGAAGGGGCGGGACCTCGACCTCGACGAGGCCCTCGTCCGCGTGCGGGGGAAGGGGGGGAAGGAGAGGTTCGTGCCAGTCGGCGCGGCTGCGCGCTCGGCGGTGCGCCGATACCTTCGAACCACCAGGCCGGCGCTCGACCGGGGAGGATCCGCCGGGCACATCTTTCTCAACGCCCGGGGGCTTCCGCTGAGCCGGATGGGCGTCTGGAAGATCCTTCGCCGCCACGTCGAGCGCGCCGGCATCCTGAAGCACGTGACGCCCCATACGTTGCGCCACAGCTTCGCGACGCACCTGCTCGAGGGAGGCGCCGACCTCGCGTCGGTCCAGGAGATGCTCGGACATGCAGACATCTCGACGACCGAGATCTACACGCACGTGGACCGGTCGCACCTGCGGCAGGTACACCGCAGCCACCATCCGCGTGGGTGACGGCGTCGTGGGGAACGACATTGCGGGTGAGCGGCGCAGATGCGGTTGACGCGCCTCCTCCACCTGTCGCGCAACCGGCGTCCGGTCCGGCGCTTCCGCGACCATCTCGTCGAACCCGAGGTCGTGGAGGCGGTGCTGGAAGCGGCGCGCTACGCATCTTCCGCCCGAGAGGCGCAGCCGTGGCGCTTCGTCGTCGTGCAGGAGGCGCTGGCGCGCCACAGGATCGCGGCGGCGGCCTTCAACCACCCGCACGTGATGACGGCGCCCGTCGTCGTCGCCTGCTGCGCGCGGATCCACTCGCACGTGAGCGGCACGGGCCGTCCGAGCTTCGCCATGGACCTCGCCGCCGCGACCCAGACGATGATGCTCGCGGCGGCGGATCTCGGCGTGCAGTCGAGCTGGGTCTACGGCTTCCGGGAGGGCAACGTCCGCGAGATCCTGGGCGTTCCGGAGCACGTGCCGATCGTGGCCCTCTTCTGCCTCGGGTACCACGATGGGCTGGCGGAGCTGCCGGAGCGGCTGCCGCGCGAGGAGGTGATCGCCTGGGACCGCTGGCGGACGCCGGTGAGGGCGGCCGAATGAAGCGCTACGTGCTTGCGGCCGCGCTCGCTGCGGGGCCAGCCGCCGGGCTGCCGGCCCCGGCGAGTGGGCAGGAGGTGTGGCTGGCGGAGGAGCCGCGGTCGGAGGCGCAGGCGGCGCTGGCGGCCTTCCTCGACGCCGGCGGCTTCGCGGTGTGGACGAGGGACACGGTTTTGGCCCGCGGGGACACGGTACCGGGCGCCGTCCTCCTGCTCGAGGGCACCGCTCGCATCGCCGGGCGAGTCGAGGGCGATCTCTACGTCGTCGACGGCGACCTCTTCCTTCGCTCCGGGGCGTCCATCGCCGGGGATGTGCTGGTGCTCGGGGGCGGGTTCTACGACTCGGACGTGGCGGAAGTCGAGGGGGCCGTCACTTATCGTCCGAACGAGCCGCTCCGCGTCCGGCCCTCGCGGGGCGGATTCGAGATCATCCCGGAAATCGAGCCGGAGCCCGCCTTCGAACTCGACGGCACGTTGGGCTTCCATCTCCCCACCTACGACCGGGTGAACGGCCTTTCGATCCCCGTCGGCGCGCTGGCCCGCCTCCCCACCGATCCCGGCCGCCCCGAAATCGCGGGCGGCCTCACCTGGATCCCCGCCCGCGAGGACGTAGACTACCGCCTCCACAGCTCCGGGCGCTTCGGCGAACGTTTACGGCTGGGCCTGTTCGCGACGAGCGCCGTGGTCAGCAACGAAGAGTGGATCCGCCCGACCTGGTACAACAGCCTCGCGCACTTCGTGGCCGGCGACGACGTCGGCAGCCACTACGACTCGCGGGAGATCGGCCTGGAACTGGAATGGACCTCGCCGGAGCCGCCCGTGTGGGAAGATGCGCCCCGCTGGCGCGTCGTCGCGGCGCTGGGACGCGAACAGGCGGAGGACTTTCGCTTCCGCAACGTGACGATCCTCTTTGGCGAGGAGCCGCCGGGGCCGTTCCCGTCGCTCCCGGACTACGATCCTCATCTCCAGATTGACAACGGAAGCCTGTGGTTCGGGCGCCTCGGCTTCGAGTGGGAGTCGCAGGGTAGAGGCGGGCACAATGCGATGGGTCTCGGTGTCGAGGTCGGGTTGGAGGACGAGCTCAGCCACATCACGGTCGGCCTCGGCCCGATACCGAAGTACAACTTCCTGCTGGTGGAGGGGCGCGTCTCCGCTCGTCGGGTGCTGGCGTCGGGGCATGCCGTCGAAGCCTTCGGGATCGGGCGCTTCGACGTGAGCGGACGTTTGCCCATGCAGCGCTACTCGATGATCGGGGGGATCGGAACGCTGCCCACCATGCCGCTGCGCGGCCGGCGCGGCCCCCGCCTCGTCTACGCGGAAGCCGCGTACGCCATCCCCCTCCTCGGCGACGCCGCACTCGGGGGCGTGGACGTGTTCGCGCGCGGCAGCGGGGGAGGGATCGACTCGCCTTGGGACGAGTTCGAATTGTACGGCTCGGTCCAGGGCGGGCTGGCTCTGCGGATGTGGGATTTCCGGCTCGAGTTCGGGGTGGCCGCCGGCTCCACGGCGGAGCCCGGCGATCCCGGCCTCATCGCCTTCGTGGACATCCGAACCCGCCGCTCCGCGCGACCCACGCGCATGCCGCCGCCGCGCTGATTTCACGGGCTGCTCCGGCCCGGCCCGAGCGCCCGTCGAAGGCCGGTGGAGTTTTTGACAACCCCCGAGCGCGGGCCTAGCTTTTCGCGATGCCGCCTCGGACCGTCTCCCGGCCCTCCCAGCGATGGGCGTGATCTGCGTCCTTCCCGCCCGTATCTCCAGCACCCGTATCTCCAGGAAGCCCCTCCAGCCGCTGGCTGGCCGCACGCTGCTTGAGTGGTGCTGGCGCGCCGCCTCGGCGATCCGCGCCTTCGACGGGGTCGTGATCGCGACGGACAGCGACGAGATCGAGGAGTGCGCGCGGGGGTTCGATGCGGAGGTCGTTCGCACGCGGCCGGACCACCCATCCGGCACGGACCGCGTGGATGAGGCCGCCGACCTTCTCGGCGCAGCGCAGGATGACGTCGTCGTGAACTTCCAGGCGGACGAGCCGTTCGTGGACGGAGGGGCGGTCGAGGGCGCCGTGCGGAGAGCGCAGGAAGTCGCGACGATCGCGGCCCCGATCCGCGGGGCGGACGAGTGGCGGTCCCCGGCCGTGGTCAAGGTCGCCCGGGCCGCCGACGGAAGGGCGCTCTACTTCAGTCGCAGCCCCATCCCGTTCTCGCGAGACGAGTCGCTGGAGTTCGGAAGTCGGGCGCGGCTGCGCCACATCGGGGTGTACGCGTGCCGGCGCTCCGCACTCAAGCGGTGGGCGGCCCTGCCCGAGTCCTCGCTCGAGCGCGCCGAGCGGCTGGAACAGTTGAGGGCGCTCGAGGCGGGCATGCGGATCCACGTCGAACTCGGTCCCTGGACCGAGCCGGGAGTCGATCTGCCGGCCGACATCGCGCGGGCGGAACGGGTATTGTCCAGCAAGGAGGTGGGGGGATGAGGGACGACGAATCACCGACGAGGTACATCTTCATCACGGGAGGGGTCGTCTCCGCGCTGGGGAAGGGGATCACCGCGGCCTCGATCGGGCGCCTGCTCGTCGAGCGCGGCCTGCGCGTGACGATCCAGAAGTTCGACCCGTACCTCAACGTCGACCCGGGGACGATGTCGCCGTTCCAGCACGGCGAGGTCTACGTGACGGACGACGGGGCGGAGACCGACCTCGACCTCGGCCACTACGAACGGTTCATCGACGAGTCGCTCTCGCAGGCGAACAACGTCACGACGGGCCGCGTCTACCAGGACATCATCACGAAGGAGCGGCGCGGCGACTTCCTCGGCGTCACGGTCCAGGTCATCCCGCACGTGACGGACGAGATCAAGACGGCGGCGCGGCGTCTGGCGCCGAACCACGACGTCGTGATCACGGAGATCGGCGGAACCGTCGGCGACATCGAGTCGCTCCCCTTCCTGGAAGCGATCCGGCAGTTCCGGCAGGATGTGGGCCGCGAGCACTCCCTCTTCATCCACCTCACCCTCGTCCCCTGGATCAACGCATCCGGCGAACTGAAGACGAAGCCGACGCAGCACTCGGTGCGGGAACTCCTGAGCATCGGGATCCAGCCCGACCTGCTCGTGTGCCGTACGGAGCACGACCTCGATGACGGGATCAAGCAGAAGATCGCCCGCTTCTGCAACGTCGACGTGAACCGGGTCATCGAGTCGCGGGACGTATCGACGATCTATGAACTCCCGCTCGCCTATCGCGCGCAGGAGGTGGACGACCGCATCTGCGAGCAGTTCGGGTTCGACACGCCTCCACCCGATCTCGACGGCTGGCAGGCGATGGTCGACCGGATCAAGAACCCGGCGAACGGCAAGGTCCGGATCTGCGTGGTGGGGAAGTACACGGAACTCGTGGACTCGTACAAGTCGATCGCGGAGGCGTTCGTCCACGGCGGGGCCGTGAATGACGTTGAAGTGGATGTCGAGTGGAGGTCCGCGGAGGACGTGGAGGCGCGAGGGACCGATCTCCTCGAACGCTTCCACGGCGTGCTCATCCCGGGCGGCTTCGGGGAGCGCGGCATCGACGGGATGATCGACACGATCCGGTTCGTGCGGGAGCGAGAGATCCCCTATTTCGGGATCTGTCTGGGCTTGCAGTGCGCGATCATCGAGTTCGCGCGCAACGTGTGCGGTCTCACGACGGCCCACTCGTCCGAGTTCGATCCGAGGACGAGCCATCCCGTGATCTCGCTCCTGGACTCGCAGCACCAGGTGACGGACATGGGCGGAACCATGCGACTCGGGGCCTATCCGTGTCTGCTGCAGCCGGAGTCCCGGGCGCACGAAGTGTACGGGGATGACGAGATCTCCGAGCGGCACCGCCACCGCTACGAGGTCAACCCGACCTACCGGGAGACGCTGGAACAGAGGGGGATGGTCTTCAGCGGCATGTCCCCGGACGGCGGACTCGTCGAGATGCTCGAACTTCCCGGGCACCCGTACTTCCTCGGCACGCAGTTTCACCCGGAACTCAAGTCGCGGCCGACGAAGGCTCACCCGCTCTTCGCGGCGTTCGTCGAGGCGGCGGTGACGCGGCGGGACGCGGTGCGGAGCGCGCCCGGCGATTCGGCGGAACGGAGTCAGACAGCCGAGGAGTGGGCGGACTCGGCGGCGGCCCGGACGAACGGGGTCACGGTCGGGAGATGAAGCCGGGGCGTCCCTCGTTTTTTTCGGGTCGCCGGGGCACATCGCTCTTTCTCATCGCGGGGCCGTGCGTGCTCGAGGACGACGCTCTGAACTTCGAGATCGCGGACCATCTCGCGGAACTCGGAGAGCGGCTCGACCTGCCGGTGACGTTCAAGGCCTCGTTCGACAAGGCGAACCGGAGTTCCGCGCTGTCTCCGCGAGGACCGGGTCTCGAAGCCGGGCTGGCGGCGCTCGCCCGGGTGCGCGACCGCTCCGGCCTCCCGCTGCTCACGGACATTCACCTCCCCGAACAGGCGGCGCGCGCGGCGGCGGTCGTCGACGCGCTCCAGATCCCCGCCTTCCTCTGCCGGCAGACGGACCTGCTGGAGGCGGCGGCCGCCACGGAACGGCCGGTGAACGTGAAGAAAGGGCAGTGGATGGCTCCGCGGGATGTCGGGGGCGTGATCGGGAAGCTTCGGTACGCGGGGGCGCAGGACGTGGCGGTGACGGAACGCGGGTTCGCCTTCGGCTACGGGCGCTGGGTCGTCGACATGCGGAACTTCGCCCTCATGCGCGAGGCGACGCGCTGCCCGACGGTGTTCGACGCGTCCCACGCCGTGCAGTTGCCGGGCGGGGAAGGGATGTGGAGCGGCGGGGAGCCGGAACACATCGGGCGGCTTGCGGCGGCGGCGGTCGCGGCCGGGGCCGACGGCCTCTTCATCGAGGTGCACCCGGATCCCCCCGGGGCCCCCTCCGACGGGTCGAACATGCTGCCGCTCGCCGAACTCGAGCGCGTCATGGTCCGGGCGCTGCGCGTGCACGAGGCCGTGGCGGTCTGAGAGCCCGGTCCCCATGAACCCTGGAGCTGTGAGGCCCGTGATGGATCGCCGGCTGGCGGAGTCCGTCCGCTTCGTGTCCCTCGACGTGGACGGCGTGCTCACGGATGGTTCGATCTGGGTGGGCGCGGAGTCCGACCTCAGCGCCCCCCGGGACCTCCGCCGCTTTCACGCCCTCGATGGCCTGGCGATCCGGCTGATGCAGCGGGCGGGACTCGTGGTCGCGTTCCTCAGCGGCAAGCGGTCGACCGCCGTCCGCCTGCGGGCGCGGGAGCTGGATATCGCGGAGGTTTCGCTCGGCTCTCGAAAGGGAAAGCTTTCGGCGCTTCGGGGTATGCTCGCGCGACGCGGTTGCACGTGGGACCAGGCCGCGCACCTTGGCGACGATCTCACGGACCTGGCGGTCATGGAACGGGTGCGCCTGCCGGCCGCCGTCGTCGGCGCGGTGCCCGAAGTCCGGGCCGCCGCGCGGTGGGTGGGGACGGTGCCCGGCGGGGAGGGGGCGGTGCGCGAATTTGCGGAAGCGCTGCTCGTCGCCCGGGGGGAGTGGGATGGGCTGGTGACGGAGTTTCGGGAAGGAGGACGGTTTGCAGGTTGAACGCGGGGGACGCACGGGCCGCGCCGGCGCGCTAGGTCTGTTCGCCTGGGGCTCGCTGCTGCCCTTCACCGCCGCGTGCGGGTCCGACGAGGGGCCTCCGACGGCGAGCGAACCGCTGCCCGAAGGGGTGGACACCGCCGTGCGCGGGATGCGGACGTTCGTCACGCGCGATGGGGTTCGGCGCGCCCTCGTGGAAGCCGATACCGCGGAATGGCGCGTGGGGAACGAGATTCACCTGCGGCAGATGACGCTGACCTTCTTCGACCCGAACGGACTGGAATCGACCGAGGTGACCGCCGAGTTCGGGATCTTCTACCAAATCAGCGGCGACCTCGAGGCCGAACGGCAGGTGGTGGTGATCGACCGCGTGGACCACCAGCGTCTCGAGACTGACCGCATCGAATACCGGAACCTGGACGGCCGCCTGTACGGCGATACCGCCTTCCGTCTCCTGCACGATACGGAGGGTCTGACGCTTCAGGGGACGGGGTTCGAGTCGGACCCCGCGCTCGACTCGGTCATCGTCCTGAATCAGGAAGGGGAGATGCGACCCGGGGTCGCCTTCACGGAGACGATCCCCCTGCCGGCGGTTCCGGCCGGGGACACGGCGGAAGCGGTCGCGGAGCCGGCCGTCGGGGAGCCCGTCGCGGACGAGCCGGCGACAGGCGACTCGATGGCGGTGGAGACTGACCCAGAGGCGGTGGATCCGGCGGCCGAGACTGCCCCGACGGTCGAGATCGACCCGGCGGCGGAGGTGGATCCGGCGGCGGAGATCGACCTGGAGGCAGTCCCGCCGGACAGCCTGGCGGCCCCGCCCGACACCGTGGAGACGCCACCCGACACGACCGGGGCGGCGGCCCCGCCCGACACCGTGGAGACGCCACCCGATACGACCGCGACGGCGACCCCGCCGGACAGCCTGGGGGCGCCGCCCGATACCACGGCGGCGACGCGCCGGTGACTCTAACACGCATCCGTTCCGCGGGCTGTCTCGCGGTGGCGGCGTGGCTCGCCGGTTCGCTCACCGGCCCGCTCGCCGCGCAGGAGCCCGAGGCCGGCGTCGGGTCGGCGCTCGGCCAGTGCAGCCTCCGGTGGCGCCCGCTCGAAGACGACACGAGGAGCGTCACGAACCGGGACGTGTCCGGGGCGCACGTCACGGTGCTCAGCGGCCGATACCTGTGGACTTGCGGTAACGCCACCATGGAGGCGGACAGCGCCATAAAGCGGGACGGCCCCCGGCAGGTCGAACTCCTAGGCGCGGTGGTCTACAAGGATTCGATCAGGACGCTGAACTCGGAACGGCTCCTGTACTTCCAGCTCTCCGATTTCATCATCGCCGAAGAGGATGTCGAACTCGTCCGTCAAACGGATCGCTCGACCCTCATCGGCCCCCGCGTGGAGTTTCTGCGCGCCGTCTCCGGCATCGACGCCGTCACGACCGCGCCCGGACGGCCTACCGTTACGTTCTATCCGACGAACACCGAGTCGCCGGAGCCGTTCACGGTGGAATCGGAGCTGGCCATCTTTGCCGGCGAGGACGAGGCGCGCTTCTACGGCGAAGCGGTCGTGAATCGGAGCGACCTGAACGCCCAGGCGGACAGCGCCCTGCTCACTCGAGCCGATGGCCTGGGCGTTCTGTGGGGCGAGCCGTGGCTCGAGGCCGAGGGGATCCGGCTGGAAGGCGACTCGATACGTTTCGTCTCCCAAAACGAGGAACTCGAGGAAATCCACGCCATCGGCGATGGCTATGCGTCCGGGGAGAGGTTCGAGGTGGCGGCGGAACTGATCGACATCGACCTGGCGAATCGCGAAGTGGAACAGGTGCAGGCGCACGGGGAGGGTGTGAGCCGGGCGCTGTCCGGTGGCCACGAGCTTCGGGGTGACTCGATTCACTTCGTGATGTACCGGAGCCAGATCGACACGGCATATGCGCTCGGCGGCGCGGTCGCGGTCCAGCGCGACTCGTCCTGGGCCGTGCCGCCCGGGCCGGCGATGGCCGATTCGGCCGCGGCGGATTCAATCACCTCCGCACCAACGGCCAGCGATTCGACGGCTCCCGACGCGACCGCCGCGGACTCGGCGGCCGTTGCCCGGGACAGCGCGGCGGTCCCCGCCTCGCCGGATTCCGCTGGAGTCGGCGCCGGCTCCAGCGCCGTCGCGGCCGACACCGCCGCTGCCGCCGCCGACACTTCCGCCGCCCCGGCAGCGGATACCAGCGCCGCCACGGTCGACACTGCGGCGGTCGCACCCGCAGCGGAGGCGGAGGACAGGGAGCCGGCCGAGATCGAACTGCCGACCGACGGCTCGGCGAACTGGGCGCGCGGCGACACGCTCATCGCGGTCTTCGAGCGCTCCGAGGCCCCGGTCGCGGATGCGGCTACCGCACCGGACCCCTTCATGCGGCAACTCGTGCTCGAGGGCAATGCCAGCGCTTTCTACCGGATGGTCCGGGATTCGACGGCGAGCGTGCGACCGTCGCTGAACTATCTCGTGGCGCGGCGCATCCAGGTGGACTTCGAGGGGGGAGCACCCACGGGGGTCGAGGGAGAACACGCGATCGGCGCCTACCTCGAACCGAGGGAGGTGTTCGGGACGCCGTCGCCAGCGGATAGCGCCGCCGCGGACAGCGCCGCCGCGGTGGCCGACAGCGCGGCCGTGGCCGACAGTACGGGAGCCGCGGCCGACTCGCTCGGTGCGTCTCCGGACACGGCGAGCGTCCGACCCGACAGCGCGGCGGCGCCGCCCGATACCGTCGGGGCGCCCCCGGGCACCGTGCGCCGGCGAGGGCTCCCCGGGAGCGGGGATGTGCAACTTGCCGTGCGCAACCGCCAACCGGGACAGGGGCGGCGCACCACGTTCGGTGCGTCTCCGGTGCTCAGACCCGTCAGACTCTGGAGACCGCGTTGAGCAGTGTACTACGGGCCGAGGGCCTCGTCCGCTCCTTCAAGCGTCGCTGTGTCGTGAACCAGGTGGAGATCGAGGTGCGGCAGGGAGAGGTTGTCGGACTGCTCGGCCCCAACGGCGCGGGGAAGACGACGACCTTCTACATGATCGTCGGACTCCTCAAGGCGGATGAGGGACGCGTCTACCTCGACAGCGACGAACTCACGAGCTGGCCCATGTACCGGCGCGCGCGCGCCGGCATCGGCTATCTCCCGCAGGAAGCGTCGATCTTCCAGAAACTCACCGTCGAACAGAACGTGATGGCGATCCTCGAGACCCTGAAGATGTCGCGGCAGGAGCGGCGCGATCGCCTGGAGGAGTTGCTCGACGAACTGTCCATCAAGCACCTTCGGGCGAACAAGGCCTATTCGCTCTCCGGGGGAGAGCGGCGGCGGCTGGAGATCACCCGGGCGTTGGCGACCCGGCCCAAGTTCCTCCTGCTCGATGAACCCTTCACCGGGGTCGATCCCATCGCGATCGACGACATTCAGCGGATTGTGCGCGGCCTCAGGGAAAAGGGTCTGGGGGTTCTCATCACCGATCACAACGTGCGCGAGACGCTGTCGATCACGGATCGCGCCTACCTCCTGTTCGAAGGCAAGATCCTGGTGCAGGGCGAGGCGGACCACCTCGTGAACGACCCGGAAGCCCGGCAACTGTACCTCGGGGAGGACTTCAGGCTCTGAACATGGCATCGGGACGGCCGAGTCTCGCCGCGGGCCTCCACCTGCGGCAGGAACAGAAGGCGCAACCTCGCCTCTACCAGGCGATGGACCTTCTGCACATGCCGCTGCTCGACCTTCAGAGCCACCTGAGGGAGGCGCTCGTCGACAACCCGTTCCTCGACCTCGTGGAACCGGGGGACGAGCCGGACGACGCCGTCGACGAACTGTCCGAGTCCATCGCCGATGACGCGGGAGACAACCCTGCGGATGAGGCCGAGGAGGTGGACTGGGAGGACATTCTCCTCGACGACTTCGATGCGGGCGGGCGGCGCGAGGAATACGGGGACCGGGAGTACTACGCGCCCACGGCGGCCGCGGCGCAGACGCTCTGGGATCACCTTCACGAGCAGTTGAACCTGCTCCGTCTCGGCGAGCGTCAGGTGCGGATCGGCGAGGAGATCATCGGCAACGTCGACCGCGACGGGTTCCTCTCGTGCCCGCTCGACCGGATCGTCGAGGCGCTGGACCAGGTGTCGCGGGCGGAGGTGGAGGAGATGCTCGCCCGGATACAGTCCTTCGAACCGAGCGGCATCGCGGCGCGGGATCTGCGCGAAACGCTCATGCTGCAGTTGCGGGACCGTGGGGGGGAGGGGTCGCTGGCGCACCGGATCGTCGACGGACACTTCGATGACCTTGCGAACCGCCGGTGGTCGGAACTGGCGGAAGCGTTCGGGATCGAGCCGCGCGAGGTGCAGGCGGCGGCGGACGAGATCGCGAAGCTGGATCCCAAGCCCGGTCTCAGGTACGCGGATGCCTCGGAATCCTACGTAATCCCGGATCTCACGGTGGAGAAGGTCGAGGGGCGATATCGCGTCTCGCACGCCGACACGTCGCTGCCGCGGCTGAAGCTCTCGCCCGTCTATCGTGACGTGGCTGCGGACCGCGCCCGGTTCGAGGGGGAGAGCAGGGCGTTCATCTCGGAACGGCTCAACAGCGCGCGGTGGCTGATCCAGGCGATCGAGCAGCGCCGGCGGACCATGCTGAAGGTGATGGACTTCATCGTCGAGCGGCAGCACGACTTCTTCGAGAAGGGGGTCGAACACCTGCGGCCGCTCACGCTTCGCGACGTGGCCCGACACATCGAGATGCACGAATCCACCGTCTCTCGCGTGACGAACGGCAAGTACGCGCAGACGCCGCGCGGACTCTATCCGCTCAAGTTCTTCTTCTCGGGCGGCTATGCGACGCGCGGGGGGGAAGACCTGTCGTCGGAGGGCGTGCGGGCCCGAATCCGCAAGCTGGTGGCGGAGGAGGACCCCACGGCGCCGCTCAGCGACCACGAGATCACCGCCCGCCTCCAGGATGCCGGCGTTCGGATCGCGCGCCGCACGGTGGCGAAGTACCGGGACGGGCTCGGGATCCTCTCGGCGCGGCTGCGCAGGCGCGTATGAGCGATCCGGGAATCTCCGTCCTCGTCCCGGCGTACGACGAAGCCGAGAACATGCCCGAGCTGTTCGCGGAACTCGCGGCGACGTTCGCGAAGTACGAACTCGCAGCGGAGGTCGTCCTCGTCGACGACGGTTCCGCCGACGGGACCGCCGAAGCCGCCGAGGAGGCGGCCGCGCGGGCGGGACTGGAGGGCAGGGCCGTCGTGCTCCGGCACCGGGCGAACCGGGGCAAGACGGAGGCGATGCTCACGGCCGCGGCGGCGGCCCGGGGCGGGTATCTCGTCCTCTTCGACGCGGATCTGCAGCATTCAACGGAGGAGATCCCGCGTTTCGCGGCGAAGCTGGATGAGGGGTACGACCTCGTCGCCGGCCGCAAGGTGGGGCGCTACGAGAAGCGCTTCACGTCCTCCATTTACAACCGGCTCGCGCGCGCCATCTTCAAGGTGCCCGTGCGCGACCTCAACTCGATGAAGGCCTTCCGGGCCGATGTCCTCAAGGGTCTCCGGCTCCGGGACGACTGGCATCGCTATTTCGTCGTGCTCGCCCACGCCCGGGGTTACCGGCTCGGCGAACTGGACATCGACCTCCTCCCGCGACGGCATGGCGAACCCAAGTTCTCGGGCCGCCGGCGAATCCTGATTGGCGTGCTGGACATGGCGTCCGTCTGGTTCCAGCTCGTGTTCGGGCGCAAGCCGCTGCTCTTCTTCGGCACGAGCGGCCTCGCGCTGATTGCGGCGGGCTGCGTCACGGGGCTGACCGCGCTGGTACTGCGCTTCGGGTTCGGCCTCGGATACCGCCCTCTCCTCACGCTCGTGGTTCTTCTCGTCGTGGGAGGCCTCCTCCTCTTCATCCTCGGCTTCCTCGCAGAGACGATGGCCCAACTAAGGGACGAGATCGAAGACCTCAAGCGCGACCGCGACGACGGCCCGTGAAGACCCGCGACGCTCCCGCGGAAGATCCGTGCGAGTTCTGTGGCGGGACCTCGATCAAGACGAAGTACGACTTCGGTCCGCAGCGGATCGTTCGCTGTGTGAACTGCACCTTCATGTGGCTGACGCCCCGGCCCACCGAAGAGGAACTGCACGAGATCTACGGGTTCGACTATTACCGGAACGACGCCTTCTTCGCCCACGGAAACGAGACCCTATACGGCTACTACGACTATTTCTCGGAGCGCTTCATCAAGCAGCACGATCACCGGCGGATCGTCGACCGCCTCGCCGAGATGAGCGGCGGCGCACCGGGCGAAGCCCCGCGGTTTCTCGACATCGGCTGCGGCCTGGGCTACCTGCTGGATGTCGCGCACGATGGCGGGTTCGCGGTTGAAGGAGTGGAATACAATCCGGAGGCCGTGAAGTGGATCACGGCCAAGTACAGGTTCCCCGTCTATTGCGGCGACTTCATGAAGTACGACGGAGAGGGTTTTGACGCCGTCGCGATGCTCGACGTCATCGAACATCTTCCGCAGCCGCTTGAGGCTCTTCGCCGGGTCGCCGCTCTGGTGGCGCCCGGCGGCGTGTTCGTCCTGTCAACGATGGATTCGGATTCCCTCGTGTCCCGCCTCATCGGAAAGCGGCTTGAGGATTTTCGCCGGACGAGGGAACATCTCTACTTCTTCAACCGAAAGACGATCACTGGCGCACTGGAGCGGGCCGGTTTCGAGGTGTTGAGGATAGAGTCGTACGGGTTGACCATTCAGATGGATTTTCTGGCGGCGCGCGCGCGGCTGGCCTTTCCGGTGGTCGGGGCAGCGCTTGAGCGCCTGGTTCGTTGGGGCCGCCTCGCGAACGTGCGGTTTCGATTCGACCCACGTACGAAGATGATCGTGTATGCGCGCCGGATCCGCCGGACTCCGGGATCGTCCGCCGAGGAGGCGGGAGGCGGCGCGTGAGCGAGAGCTGGAGCCGGGACCGAATCCGGGGTGTGTTGAGCAGCCGCACCGTGCGAACCATCGGCGCGCTGGCGGCCCTGCACCTCCTGCTTTGTGCGGTCCTGTTCGATCCCAAGATCCATACGGGAGGGGATAGCGCCACGTACGTCCTCCTGGCGGAGAGCATCCTGCGGGCGGGAGACGGCTTTGCGCTCTCGATGGCTCCGGGGGCGCCCGAAGCACATACCCACTACCCTCCGGGCTACCCGATTCTCCTCGCCCCCGCCGTCGCCCTGTTCGGCCGGAACTTCGTCGTACTCAAGCTCCTGTCCGTCCTGTTCACGACGGCGTCGGTGGTCATCTTCTGCCTCTACGCGCGAGGCGGCCGTGAGCGGGCGCCGTGGTGGTGTATCGGCTTGGCCTTTGCCGTCAACCCGGGCGTGATCGATTACTCGCGATGGATCCTGAGCGAAGCCCCGTTCCTGCTCTTTACCCTTGTCGCACTGTGGGCGCTACGCGAAGACGGGAAGGCCGACCGAATGGGACCGGTGTTCGTCGTCGCCCTGCTCGCGTCCGTCGCGAGCTTCTATGTGCGCTCCATCGGCGCCCTCCTCCTCGCCGGGACCTCGATCGCGTACCTGGTCCATCGAAGGTGGCCCCGGCTGATCGTACATGGACTGGTCGGGAGCGCGCTCACGATTCCGTGGCTCCTGAGGAACCGGTACGTCGCGGACAGCGCCAGCCCGTATTTCGCACAGTTCCGCCTGGCGAACGTGTACACTCCGGAAGCCGGCTACCTCGATCTTGCCGGGTTTGCGGGCCGCTTCCTGGAGAACCTCTGGCTCTATGCCTCGCGTGAAATGCCGAGGGCGCTGGTGGGTTCGGACAGTCCGTGGGCCCAGCTTCCCATCGTGAGCCTCGCGGGCATTGCCGTGTGCGTACTCGCGCTGTTGGGCCTGACGCTGGCCTTCCGCAAGCCGGGCGCGGCGGAGTTCTACGCGGTGTTCATGGGCCTGGCGATCCTGCTGTTCCAGGAAAGCGTAAACGATGTTCGCTACTTGGTGCCCCTGTTGCCGCTGGTGCTGGTCTACGTATTCGATACGGTGGGTCTGCTGACCCGCCAAGTACGGCGACGGCCCTTCGGATTCTCCGCCCCGGCCGCCGCGATGATCGCTCTGGCCGGCGTGGGGCTGTGGTCCGCAGCGGCGCGGGCGCCCGCGAATACCGACATGATCCGACGATACGGGGCCGGCGACCCCTACGCGGGATATCATCCCGCATGGCGCAACTTCTTCGAGGCTGCGGCATGGGTGGAGGAGAACACGCCCGGCGATGCGGTCGTCACGGTGCGAAAGCCGCGCCTGTTTCACGCACTTACGGGGCGGCGGGTGCGGATGTATCCCCTCAGCACCCCGGATTCGGTGCTGGCCGTGGTGCGGTCGACCGACTTCGTAGTTTTGGATCCGATCCACGGGACGAACGTCCGGTATCTGCTTCCGGGCATTCAACAGGCACCGGAAGCCTTCTTCCCGGTTCATGAGACGGGGGAGCCTACGACCCACGTCCTGGGCGTCCGAAACGAAGAGCGTCCGTGATGCGCGCTCCCGGTGCCGGGGCGGCGGGGCGGCCGCGTCCCGCCGTCGTCATCGGTGCGTTCGTCTTCCTGGTGGCCGCACTCGTTGCGGTTGCCGTGGCCCTGTCCGGCCGCTGGGACGCCTGGGCGGCGGTGGCCGGGGCGGAGGGCGTAGGTTGGCGGCTCCGCGCGCCGTGGCTGGTCGGCGCGGTGGCCTGCGAAGTCCTGGCCCTGTTGGCCGGCGCCGCCCTCTGGGCTTTCGTGTTCCGCGCCTGCGGCGCCCGCATGGGCGTGCGGGAAGGCGTCTCCGTGTGGCTCGGGTCGCAACTCGCCCGATACCTGCCGGGCAGGATCTGGCAGGCCACGGGTCTCGTCGCCTACGTCCGCGCGCGCGGCGATTCCGGCGTGGTCGCGCTCACGGTGGCGCTCGTCCTCCAGGCGGGCACGCTCGCCACCGGCGCGGGCATCGGGGCGGCCGTGCTCGGCCCGGGCGTCTTCGGCGCCATCGGACCGTGGTCGGCAGCGTTCGGCGTGCTCGCCATCGGCGCCGCCCTCGCGCCGCCCGCGCTTCGCGCCATGATCCGCCTGGGCCGCCGGCTGTTGCGGGAACCGCCCGATTCCGAGCCTCCCGAGGTGAGGGGAGGCCTCCTCCTGCGGGCCACGCTGGCGCGCCTCGTGCTGTGGCTGCCGCACGGCCTCGGTTTCTGGCTGCTGCTCGAAGGGATGCTCGTGTCGAACCCTCTGGGCCCGCTCGAGGCGATCGGAGTGTTCGCCGTCGCCTACGTGGCCGGATACCTGGTCATCCTGGCCCCCGCCGGCATGATCGTGCGCGAGGCGGCCCTGGCGAGCCTGCTCGGCGTTGCGGGGGGCCTTCCGATCGGGCCCGCGGCCGCGCTGGCCCTGGCCGCCAGGCTCTGGTCCACGCTGGCCGAAATCGTCGGGTTCGCGATCGCCGCGCTGATCGGGTTGGGTGCTCGCCGGAGGTAATCGCGAAGCCGAAGCGCAGTGGAGTTGCCCCGGGCTGGCAGGTACGTTGGGCGCAGTGTGAACAGGCCTGAGGTAAGGCGATGATTGGCGGTGCCATGCATGCGTTCGAAGGATAAACGGCGGCGCGGCCCCGAGCCGGCGCTCGAGCGGGGAAACGACGGGGCGAATCCCGGACCTGCGGCTGTCGTGCCGCGCTGGGCTCCGTGGGTCTTGTTCCCCGCCCTCGGGATCGTGCTCTTCGCATCCTTCATATTCAGCGATGCGATGCTGGTGGGCACCGATACACTCTCCGGGGGATATCACGCCCGCGCCCTCTACGCGGAGGACATCAGGGAACTTGGCCGGGTGCCGCTCTGGCAGCCCGAGGTTCTGGGAGGCACTCCGTACATTGACGGGCTGAGCGCGGGCGATGCGCTCTATCCCCCGTCGTTGCTCCTTCTGCTCCTCACCGAGACGTATCGGTCGTTGGGCTGGAAACTCATCCTGCACGTGATCGCCGCGGGATTCTTCATGTTTGGCTGGACCCGGGCCCTCGGCGTCTCGCGGAGTGCGGCACTGGTGTCCGGCGTCGGTTACATGCTGGCCCCGGTGATGGTGAGTCTCGTCTACGGAGGGCAGGACGGGAAGCTGTTCGTGACCGCCCTTGCGCCCCTTCTGTTTCTCTGTACGGAGCGCTTCTTCCTGCGCCCCCGGTTGAGTTCGTTCACCGGCATCGCGCTCGTTGTAGCGGCGGTCATCCTGACGCCGCACTTCCAGTTGGCGTACTTCCTGTTCGCGGCCGCCGGAGCGTTCGCAATCTTCAGGACGATCCGCCTCCTGCGGCGGGGGTCCAGAAGTCTGTCCGGCGTGCGGAGCCGCCGTGCGCTGGGCCGGTTCGGGTTTTTTCTGCTGGCTTCGGTCGCGGGCGCGATCATCGCCGGGGGACAGCTCATCCCCGCTGTCGACTACGTGTCCGAGTTCTCCCGCCGCACGGCCACGTCCGGTGAACTCGCGGGGGAAACCGGCGAGGCATGGTCGAGTTCGTGGTCGCTCCACCCAGAGGAGGTGGCCTCGCTCGTGATCCCGCAGTTCGTCGGCAGCAGCGTGAACGGATCCGCCGCGTGGGCCGCGGGCACCTACTGGGGCCGCAATCCGTTCAAGCTCAATTCCGAGTACGCGGGACTGGTGCTGCTGCTGCTGGCGGCGGTGTCCTTTGCCGGCGGCGCCAGACGTGGCACGCGCTGGTTCTTCGCCGGACTGGCCGGCGCCGTCCTCCTGTTCGCGCTCGGCGCGCATACGCCTGTATGGCGCGTCGCCTACGAAGTCGTGCCCGGCATCCGAATGTTCCGGGCTCCGTCCACGGCGATGTTTCTGTTCGCATTCTCCGTGGCGACGCTGGCTGCCCTGGGCGTCGACCGCCTTCGCGCCGCGCGGCGGGAGGCGCCGGCGTCGGACAAGCCGGAGCGCGTGCTCCTCTGGGGCGCCGCCATCCTGGGGGGTGTGGCGCTACTCGCCTCGGTCGGGCGTTTGACGTCCACGTGGACGGCGGTCTTCGGGATCGACGAAGGGCGCCAGGCCGCGCTGGCCGCAGCCGCGCCGCACATCACAGAGGGGGCCTGGCTCGCGTTCGTGCTGGCGGGAGTCCTCGTGATCCTGGCGTGGGCCTACCGCGGGTCCCGCCTCCGGCCGGCCCTGTTCGTTCTCGGACTCGTCGCCCTGGTGGCCACGGACGCGCTGCGGGTGGACCGGATCTTCGTTCAGACGATGGACTTCCACCAATGGGCCGCCCCGGATCCGAACATCCAGGCGGTGCTGGAACGCGAGAGGGGGAGCGAGGAGCCCTACCGCATGCTGTCCCTGCGGAGGGCGGGGCAGGATCTCGATCCGGTCCTGAGCGGGATCGAAATGGCGGCCGGCCACCATCCGAACGACCTCGCCCGGTACCGCGAACTGATCGGGATGGCGGGTTCCGGGCTTCCGCTCAACCTCCTGCAGTCCGGCAACATCCGGGCCCTGCTCAACGTGCGCTACATCCTCTGGCCCGATCTTGCCATGGGGCAGTCTCCCGCCGGTCCGGTCCTCAGCCGCACGCAAACGCCGGACGGTCGGACCGTGGAGTCCGTGTTCGAGGAGGCGGGGTTGCCTCGCGCCCGCCTCGTGGGCTCCGCCGTCGTCAAAACCGACGAGGAGGCCGTGCCCTACATGCTGTCTCCGGACTTCGATCCGGAAAGGGAAGTGGTCCTGGCCGACGCGCCGTCGCTGGAGCTAGACGGGGGTTCGGTGAGTGGGGAGGTGACATGGCTCGAGCGCGGACCGGATCGGCTTCGGCTCGAGGTATCCGCCGAGCGGCCCGCCCTCCTCGTGGTCGCGGACAACTGGTATCCCGCGTGGAAGGCTCGCGTGAACGGGGAGAGCGTGCCGGTCATGCGTGCGTACCACACGCTGCGGGCAGTGCCGGTGCCGGCCGGACGGGCACAGGTGGAGATGTACTACGAATCCGGTCTGTTGATGTGGTCGTTCTGGCTGGGAGTCGCGGTGTTGCTTGCCCTGCTGGCTGCCAACGGCGTTCAGTTCCGGCGCGCGCGCTCGGAGAGAAGCTCCGCGTAGATCTCCTCGTGGCGGTCCGCCAGGCGTTCGTTGCTCCACTGCGAGACCACCCGCCGGCGGGCCTCGGCCCCCAGATCCGGCAATCGACCACCCTCCAGCAGCCCTGTGACCAGCCGTGCCAGGCTCACCGGGTCGGCGGGCTCACAGAGACCTCCGACGCCGTCGTCGACAATCTCCGGGAGACCTCCGACGTTCGTCGCCGCCACCGGAAGTTCGCACGCCATCGCCTCGAGCGCGGCCACGGATGTTGCTTCCATGAGGGAAGGGAAGACGGCGAGGTCGCACGAGGACAGCAGTCGAGGCATCTCGGCGTGCGGCCGGGCCCCGAGGAAGCTCACCCGGTCCGAGACCCCGAGCTCGCGTGCCAGCGCCTCGAGCCGATCCCGTTCCGGGCCGTCGCCCACGATGAGCGCTTCCACGCCGACATGTTCGGCGATGAGCGGGAGCGCCCGCACGAAGTACTCGACGCCGTTCTTCTCGAACAGGCGTCGCGGGGCGATGAGGCGGGCGGGTCGCTCCGTACCGCGGCTCGGCTCCGGCGCGCCTGTGCGCCGGAACGTCTCGGTGTCCACGCCGTTCGTCAGCGGCTCCACGTGCGCGCCGGGAGCGATAGACTCGCCGACGTCCGCGATCTCCCTGCTCGCCGCGAGATTGTGGTCCGCCGCCCGCAGGAACCCGCGGAAAACCGGACGCCAGAAACGGGATTCCGCACGTCGGAGGAAATGGCTCGTGTGGTAGGTGGTGACGATCGGAGTCCCGCTCGTGCCGCGCGCCACGAGGCAGGGCGGGACCGCCGCAATATCCTGCGCGTGGAGGATATCCGCCTCCCCGGCCCACTCGATGAAGCTCGGCAGCGACCCCAGCGCGTGTGCGGCCCAGCCTGGCGTGTTTCGTGCCGGGAGCCATGTCCTGCGAAGCTCCACGCCGTCCATGGTCTCGAACGGCGGGAGGCCGGGCAGCGAAGCGGACGTCACCACGCGCACCGTGTGCCCTCGTGCCGCCAGTGCGCGGCAGAGAAAGTGCACGTGACTCTCCAGCCCTCCGACCTCGGGCGCATAGTAGACGGTGTGCATGAGGATGTTCATCCGGTCCAATCCTCGAGTCGGCGCGTCCGTCCGAGCAGGTCCGCGGCCAGGATGTCCGCGATCCGCTCGCCCGCTCGCCCGTCCCCGTATGGATTGCGGGGCGGTTCACGGCCGGGCTCACGAGACAGGGCCGCACGGGCACGCTCCGCGATGAGCCGGCGATCCGTGCCGACGAGTTCGGCGACGCCGGCCTCCACTCCCTCCGGACGCTCCGTGACATCCCGCAATACGAGGACCGGCGTGGCGAACGTCGGCGCCTCCTCCTGAATGCCGCCGGAATCGGTCATCACGAGCGCCGCGGATTCCAGCGCCGCTACGAGGTCCAGGTAGTCGAGCGGCTCCGTGAGGTGGATGCGCGGGTGGTCCGCCAGCGACTCACGCGCCGGCACGAGCACGTTCGGGTTGGGATGGACGGGATAGAGCACGCACACATCGAGGTGTGCATCGGCCACGTCCCGCACGGCCCGAAAGATCTCGGTGAGAGGAGGGCCGAAAGCCTCGCGGCGATGCGCGGTCAAGAGCACGAGCCGCGCCTCGCCGCCCCGGACCCGCGACCGGATCTCCGCCAGGGAAGGATCCCTTACAGGTCGTTCGCGCCGGGCGACGGAGAGCAGGGCGTCGACCACCGTATTCCCGGTGACGAACACCGTGTCCGGCGAGGTGTTCTCTCGCAGCAACTCGTCACGCGCCCGGATCGTCGGGGCGAAATGGTACTCGGATGCGACATCCGTGAGGCGGCGCAGGATCTCCTCGGGGAAGGGCGCGTAGCGGTCGTGACTCCGGAGTCCCGCCTCCACGTGCCCCACCTTCACCTTCTCGAGGAACCCGGCCAGCGAAGCGGCGAACACCGTCGCCGTGTCGCCCTGCACGAGGAGGACGTCCGGCGCGGCTTCGCGCAGGATGGTACGCAGGTCCCGGAGCACGCGGCTCACGACATCCGCCACGTCCTGGCCTTCCCGCATCACGTTCAGCCGGTAGTCCGGCACGATGCCGAAGACGTCGATGGCCGGCTCCACGAGGTCCAGGTGTTGCCCGCTCAGCGCGACCTTCGTTTCCAGCGCCGGTGCGAGGCGACAAAGCGCTTCATGGACCGGCGCCATCTTGATCGCCTCCGGACGGGTCCCGATCACGATCAGGATTCGCGGCACCGTGGTCATTCTTCGTCGGCCTGCTTAACGATGAGCCCGCCGCTGCGCCCGACCCTGGTGAACGGCAAGCCGTGGCGGTCCGTGAATTCGGAGTAGGCCTGGAGGGCGCCGTCCGCCCAGTTCGGTTCGATGCAGTCATCGAGGACGAATCCGCCGCCGGGGACGACGAGGGGCCAGATCGCATCGAGCACGTGCCGAGTGGGCATGTAGAGGTCCACGTCCAGCAGCACCGCGCCGACCGGGCCCGTGACGTCCGCCCAGTCCACCTGCGCGCAGTCGCCCTCGACGATGCGGAAATTCGAGTAGCCCAGGCGCGAGAGACCGTGTTCGTACACCCGGCGGTCCAGGTAGGTATAGTCCGAGATCTCCGACCTCGTCTTGCCCCGCTCGCCGGTCTCATGCGCGATGCTCTCCGGCGTGAAGCCGTCGAACGTGTCCACCAGCACCAGGTCGCGCGGATCGCCGGTCGTCGACAGATGTTCGAGGATGAACACCGAACTGTCGCCGCGGCCGACGCCGATCTCCACCACGGCCCCTCCCGTCCCTCGCGTGGCTTCGATGAGGCCCACCATCGCTGCCAGTACCCCCGGATCCACCCAGTACGGATACGTCGGCAGCATGACGTTCCGCAGCAGCGGGGTCCGGTACACGATGCGCCTGGCCCCGCCCACGAGGCCGGGCAGGCGGCGGTGGAGGGCGCGGACGAGCGAGGCGAGCAACCCCGCCCGGCGCACGTCGCCCTCGGCGGGTCCAGCCTCGGGGGACGATTTGCGGAGCGGGGATGCCACCGACTATTCCTTTCTCGCACGACTCCGCGCCCGAAATGTGTGGGGACGGCGGAACCGGCGGGGTCGCCTGGAATGCCGAGGCGACCTGGGCCGCCGGCCGAGTCGCGGGCGGGGAACCTGATGCTGGTTTGAGGATACGAACCCCAAAGCTACGCAGCGACCGACAGGCTGCCAAACGTCCGAGGAGGGGAGGGTGGCCATGGCCCGTCCAGTGTCGCGTATCGCGCCTCCGCGCCTTCTGACCCTTGCCGTGGTTGTCGGTTGCGGGGGAGGGGACAGTCTCGTCGTGGATCCCGACCCGGCACCCCCGGCGCCCCCGGAGAACCGGGCGCCCGAGGCCACGGGTGCCATTCCGGCGCAATCCATTGTCGCCGGCACGAACGCCACAGTGGACCTCTCGCAGTTCTTCCGGGATCCGGATGGCGACGCACTGACATACGGCGCCGCATCGTCCGACACGCTCGTCGCGGAGGCCGCGGTGTCCGGCGCGCGGTTGATCCTCATCGCCGTGTCCCGGGGTGCGGCATCGGCCACCGTCACCGCGAGCGACGGGAGGGGTGGGGAGGCCAGTCTGTCGTTCTCCGTGACGGTTCCGAACCTGGCGCCGACGCCCGTGAGCGAGATCGCCTCACGGACGCTGGTCACGGGCGGTACGGAGACCATCGATGTCTCCGGTTACTTCACCGATCCGGAAGGCGATGCCCTGACCTACAGTGCTGCCTCATCCGACCCGCTCGTAGCGGGGGTCTCCGTTGCCGGGAGCGAGTTGACCATGGTCGGGCTCTCGCGGGGCACGGCGGAGGCGACGGTGACGGCGCGGGACCACGAAGAAGCCGAAGCCCGGCAGAGCTTCGAACTGGCGGTCTGCGCGGTTCCGGGAGGCATCCTGCACTGGTGGTCGGGCGAAGGCAGCGGCGCCGACCGTATCGGGGGCGTGGACGCGACGCTCATGCACGGAGCGGGCTACGCCGAGGGCGTTCCCGGCGCCGGGGAGGCCTTCTCCTTCGATGGCGTGGATGCGATCGCGCTCGTGCCGAACGCGCCCACCCTCAAGCCGGCGGGGCCGTTCTCCGTCATGGCGTGGGCCAAACCGGGACCGGACGAGGCCAGCGGCAGCGGCACCGCCCTCGGAAAGGGACACCCCTGGCAGGAGTCGTGGCTGCTCGACAACCACAACGGCCGGTGGAGGTCGGTCCTCAGAGTGCGGCCCGGCTTCGGCGGAGACGCGAGGGTCTACGGACCGCGCCTTGTCGCCGGCGAGTGGACCCACCTGGCCATGACCTGGGACGGCCAGCGCCTCACGTTCTACGTCAACGGAGAAGCGCAGGGGACGCACCGCGCCGGGAGCATCAACCCGACCGACGGGCCCGTCGGCATCGGATCGCGAAGCGAGGAGGGGTTCTCGGACGACGCATTGGAGGTGGAGTTCGAGGGAGAGATCGACGAAGCGATGTTCTTCGGGCGCGCGCTCGGCGTGGAGGGAATTCGGTCGGTAATCGAAAACACTGCCGTTGGTTTCTGCGATTCCTGAGCCGACGTAAATTCCGGCTGCCATGAGCCCGGACACGTCCCCCACTCCCTCGGCGGATTCCGACGAGGACCTGATCGCCGCCGTCCCCACAGGCAGCGAGCGGGGTCTCGTCATCCTGCCCACGTACAACGAGGTCGATTCCATCGCCGGGATCGTCGAGGGCGTGCTGGCGCAGGACCGCCGGCTCTCGGTCCTCGTCGTCGACGATGCGTCGCCCGACGGGACCGGTGCTCTCGTCGACTCGCTCGCCGCGGCGGAACCGCGCGTGAACGTGCTGCACCGGGAGGGGAAGCTGGGGCTCGGGACCGCCTACATCGCCGGTTTCCGCTGGGCGCTCGAGCGGGATTTCGAGTGGATCTTCGAGATGGACGCCGACGGATCGCATGACGCGCGCTATATTCCCGATATGATCGCCGCGACCGGCCGCTTCGATGTCGTCGTCGGCTCCCGCTATACCGCGGGGGTGAACGTCATCAACTGGCCGATGTCGCGCCTGCTCCTCAGCTACTACGCGAACAAGTACGCGCGCATCGCCACGGGACTGCGCCTCGCCGACTCCACGAGCGGCTTCAAGTGCTTCACGCGCCGCGTACTGGAGGCGATCGACCTCGACCGCGTAGGATCGACCGGGTACACGTTCCAGATCGAGATGAACTTCCGGGCATGGAAGAAGGGGTTCCGGGTCGGGGAAGTCCCCATCGTGTTCACGGACCGCCGCCTCGGACAGAGCAAGATGTCGGGGGCCATCGTGCGCGAGGCGGTGTGGCGGGTGTGGGCGCTGCGGCTGCGGTCCCTCATCGGGAGGCTGTGATGGCCAGAAACCGGACGATGTCGTACTTCCCGTCCCGGCGGGAACCCGCGCGTCCGGCGATCGACTACGACAACCATCCGGTCTTCTCGAAGCGACCGCAGTGGAGGTGCGAGACCCACCGCATCATCTTCGGCAACCTGACTCGCGGCGGCCGGCTCTTCGACCTCAGCCTCATCGGCGTCATCCTGGCCAGCGTGGTCGTCGTGATGCTCGAGAGCGTGCAGGATTTCAACGTTCGCGCTCGGAGCCTGCTGTGGACGCTCGAATGGGTGTTCACGGCGCTGTTCACGGCCGAGTACATACTCCGCCTCGTCGCGGCGGAGCGGGCCGGCCAATACGCCCGTTCCTTTTTCGGGGTCATCGACCTGCTCGCCGTTCTGCCCAACTTCGTGGGGTTGCTGATCCCGGGAGGACAGGCGCTCGCCGTCATCCGCCTGCTGCGGGTGCTGCGCGTGTTCCGGGTCCTGAAGCTCGCCCAGTTCGTGGGGGGAGAGCGACTCCTGATCAACGCGCTGCGCTCCAGCGCCTACAAGGTCGCCGTCTTCATCGTCGCGGTGCTCGTCGTGGTGACGCTCGTGGGCGCGGCGATGTACGTGATCGAGGGCGCCGACTCGGGCTTCAGCAGCATCCCCCGGGGCGTCTACTGGGCCATTGTGACCGTGACGACGGTGGGCTTCGGCGACATCACGCCGCAGACCACGACGGGACAGATGCTCGCCGCGCTCCTCATGATCCTGGGGTACGGCGTGATCGCAGTCCCGACGGGCATCGTGACGGCCGAGATCACGGGCGGCCGTGACGCGAGAATGCGCGCCGCCATGGAGCGGGTCTGCCTGCGCTGCGCCAGGTCCGGCCACGATCCGGATGCGCGCCACTGCAAGCACTGCGGCACCGAACTGCTCGAATGACCCAACCGCGGCGAGATATGCGGAGGAGGCTGTCCGTGCGCGGCGACCGGCTCGCGAAGGCCCTGTTCGGCGTCGTCCTGGCGGCCGTGTGTACGGCGTCGGGGCTCGCGGCCCAGGCCAACGCCGCCGATGAGGTGGACGTTGCGGTGCTCCGGCCCGGCGCTCCGATACCCATCCCCCGCATCTCCGAGACGATCGACGTGGACGGGGTCGTGAACGAACCCGTGTGGGAGACGATCGACCCGCTTCCCCTCTTCATCATGTCGCCCACCCACGGCGGCGAGCAGACGGAACGGACGGAGATCCGTCTAGCGCACGATGACCGGTACCTCTACGTCTCCGGACGGATGTACGATTCGAACCCGGACGGAATCCGCGTAAACACCTTCTATCGTGATAGTTACAGCGGCGACGACCTGTTCTCGTTCGTGATCGACAGCTACAACGACTACGAGACGGCGCTCTGGTTCGGCACGACCCCGGCCGGAGTCCGGCAGGACCGCTCGATTTCCAACGACGCCGAGTTCAGCGGCGACCTCCCGCCCTTCAACGAGGACTGGAACGCGCACTGGGACGTCCAGACGACCCGCAACGGGGAAGGGTGGTTCGCGGAGTTCCGCATCCCGTTCTCGACGCTGGGATTCCAGGCGGAGGGCGATGAGGTGACGATGGGGATCACCATCTATCGCTACATCGGCCGGAAGAACGAACGCCAGGTATACCCCCCGATCGCGCGCGAGTGGGGCCGGCTCGCCTTCATGAAGCCGTCGCAGACGCAGCGCGTGACGCTGCGCGAAGTCCGGCCCACCGCGCCGGTCTACGTGACCCCGTACGCGCTCGGCGGCCTGCGCCGGACGCCGGTGCTGCGCGAGCCCGCGGACGCGGCCGCCTACTGGGCGACGGAACAGGACCGGACCACGGAACCGGGCGTCGATCTCAAGTATTCGCCATCGTCCAACCTGGCCATCGATCTCACGGTCAACACCGACTTCGCCCAGGTGGAGGCGGACGAGCAGCAGGTGAACCTCACCCGCTTCTCGCTATTCTTCCCGGAGAAACGGCAGTTCTTTCAGGAACGGTCGTCGACCTTCGACTTCGGGACCGGCGGCTTCACGGACCGCGTCTTCTTCAGCCGGAGGGTCGGCCTCGAAGGCGGGGAACTGGTGCGGATCTATGGAGGCGCGCGGGTCGTTGGCCGCATGGGCGGACTGGACTACGGGCTCCTGAACATGCAGACGGCTCCCGCGGGAGGGCGCTCGGGAGAAAACGTCGGCGTGATGCGGGTAAAGCAGCAGGTGTTCAATCCGTACTCCTTCGTCGGGGGGATCGTGGCGACCCGGCTCGGGGGGAACGGCCAGGACAACGTCGCCTACGGCGTGGACACGCAGATCCGCCCCCTCGGCAACGAGTGGGTGACGCTCACCTGGGCGCAGACGTTCGACGAGGCGGTGAACGAGCGGAATCCGCTCGACGCGGGGCTGTTCCGCGTGCGGTGGGAGCGGAGAACGGACCGCGGCGTGTCGTACAACCTCTACTACCGGCGCGTGGGCCCCGACTACACGCCGCGGCTCGGCTTCCAGTTGCGGAGCGACTTCACGCTCTTCGGCGGCGAGGTCGGCCACACCTGGCTTCGGGGTCCGAGCGCTTCGCTGAACACCGTCACGCTGTCGGTCATGGGCGAGAGCTACTATCGGAACGCCGACGTCACGCCGGAGTCCCAATCGATCCGCCCCGAACTGGAACTCGCCTTCAAGTCGGGGTCGCGGATTGCGGCGTATTCGAACACGCAGTTCGAGGACATCCGGACGCCGTTTCGCGTCACCGGCCTCTCGATCCCTGCGGGGGAGTACTGGTTCCGGGAAGTGGGTATCGACTGGATGCTGCCGCGCACCGCGATCTTCCGCGGAGACATCAGGACCACCGTGGGGAGCTTCTACGACGGCCGGCGGGCGGGCCTGATCTTCAACCCGATGTGGAGCGTGTCCCGTTACCTGGAGGTCGGCGGTGGCTACGAGGTTAACCGGATCGAGTTTCCGAACCGGGGCGAGGCGGCGACCGCGCAACTCGCCCGGGTGCGACTCGCCTTCGCCCTCAATCCGCAGGTCTCGTTCAGCACCTTCGCGCAGTACAACAACCTCGACGAGCGCATGAGCATCAACGCCCGCTTCCGCTATCACTTCCGGGAGGGAACGGACCTCTGGATCGTGTACAACGAGGGGCTGAACTTCGACCGCGAACGGGGATTCGATCCGAGGCTGCCCTGGTCGGCCGGGCGCAACGTCATGATCAAGTACTCGCACACCTTCAGCTGGTAGCCTGGGGGGCGCCGGCCACTCGGCGGCCGACGCGCCCTCCGCCGCCGGGATTGAACCCCCGGACTCGCCGGGGTGTTCTCTTCGGCGAGCAGACCTTCCCGGTGCCACCCCCGACCCTGGGGACATGCCGTTGACCCACATCGGCCGTCCATCTCGGCAACTCGCGACGCGGTGCGCGTGGATCGTGGCGGTCTGCCTGCCGGCGGCGCCCGCGCTCTCCGCGCAAACCGGAACCTCCGGCCAGATCGATGCGGCGGGATTCCGCTCGCCCGTTCCCGTTCCCATCCCCCGGCTCGCGGGGGAGATCGACGTTGACGGCGTCGTCGACGAGCCGGCCTGGGATGCGATCGAGCCGCTCCCGATGTTCATGTGGGCCCCCAACCACGGGGGCGAGATGACGGAGCAGACCGAGGTACGGATCGCCCACGATGACGAATACCTCTACCTCTCCGGACGGATGTACGACTCGAACCCCGAGGGCATTCGGGCGAACACCTACCTCCGGGATGCGTTCAGCGGCGACGATCTCCTCTCGTTCGTGGTCGACAGCTACAACGACTACGAGACCGGGGCCTGGCTCGGGACCACGCCCGCCGGCGTCCGCCAGGATCGCTCGCTCTCCAACGACGGCGACTTCACGGGCGACGTGATGCCGTTCAACGTGGACTGGAACGCCCACTGGCAGGTCGTCACGTCGCGGAACGACGAGGGCTGGTTCGCGGAATACCGGGTCCCGTTCTCCACGCTCGGCTTCCAGGCGCAGGGGGACGAGGTGACGATGGGGATCATCGTCTACCGCTTCATCGCCCGGAAGAACGAGCGCCACGTCTTCCCGTTCATCGGCCGCGAATGGGGGCAGGGGGGCTTCCTGAAGCCGTCGCAGGGCCAGCGCATGACGCTGCGCGGCGTGCGGCCCACGACGCCGGCCTACGTGACCCCGTACGTGCTCGGGGGCTTGAGCCGGACGCCGGTGCTCAGGAAACCGTCGGACGCCGCCTCCTTCTGGGGGACGGAGCGGGATCGGGTGGCGGAGCCGGGCGTCGACCTCAAGTACTCCCCCTCGTCGAATCTGGCGATCGACCTCACCGTCAACACGGACTTCGCGCAGGTGGAGGCGGACGACCAGCAGGTGAACCTCACCCGGTTCTCGCTCTTCTTCCCCGAGAAACGGCAGTTTTTCCAGGAACGCTCCTCGACCTTCGATTTCGGGACGGGAGGGTTCACCGACCGCGTGTTCTTCAGCCGCCGTATTGGGCTCGAAGCGGGCGAACTCGTCCGCATCTACGGCGGCGCGAGGCTCGTCGGCCGGCTGGCGGGCCTGGACTTCGGGATCCTCAACATGCAGACGGCGCCGACCGCGGGGCGGTCGGGCGAGAACATGGGCGTCATGCGCCTCAAGCAGCAGGTGCTCAATCCGTATTCGTTCGTCGGCGGGATCCTCACGACCCGCTACGGCTCCAACGGCCGGAACAACGTCGCCTACGGCCTGGATTCGCAACTGCGCCTGTTCGGGGACGAATACCTGACGCTCACCTGGGCGCAGACGCAGGACGAGGTGGTCAGGGAGCGCAACGTGCTCGACGCGAGCCTTGTGCGGGCGCGCTGGGAGCGGCGGACGGATCGCGGCGTCTCCTACAATCTCTTCTACCGGCGCGTGGGCCCGGACTACCTGCCGCGCCTCGGCTTTCAGCTCCGGAACGACTTCACGCTGTTCGGCGGCGAGTTGGCCCATACCTGGCTCCGCGGGGCCGACGCGACGCTGAACGCCATCACCCTGGCGCTGGTGGGCGAGAACTACCAGCGCAACGTCGACCTCACCCTCGAGTCCCGCTCGGTCCGTCCCGAGGTGCGGCTCGAATTCAAGTCGACCGCGATGATCACGGCCTACGCGAACAGCCAGATCGAGGACATCCGGAGGCCGTTTTCGGTCGGCGCGGTGTCCATCGTGCCGGGGGAACACCGGTTCACGGAGGCCGGGATCGACTGGCAGCTGCCGCGCAGCACGATCTTCCGCGGTGACATCCGGACGACGGCGGGGAGCTTCTACGATGGGCGGCGCGTGGGTCTCATCTTCAACCCCACGTGGACCGTCTCCCGCTACCTGGAGGTCGTCGGGGGCTACGAGGTGAACCGGCTCGAGTTCCCCGACCGGGGCGAAGCGACGACGACGCACCTGGGCCGGCTGCGGCTGAACTTCGCCTTCAACACGCACATCTCGTTCAGCGCCTTCGCGCAGTACAACAACCTCGACGAGCGGACGAGCGTCAACGCGCGCTTCCGCTATCACTTCAGGGAGGGCACGGACCTCTGGATTGTGTATAATGAAGGGTTCAACTTCGAACGGGACCGGGGGCTCGATCCGAGGCTGCCGTGGTCGGCGGGGCGAAACATCATGATCAAATACTCCCACACCTTCATCTGGTGAAGCTGCGCGCGACGGGCAGGGAAGCGGGATCCTCCGCGCGGACGGCGCTGTGGCTGTGCGCCATGCTCACGGCGCTGGCGCCGGTCGCCGCGGCCGCGCAGGACGGCGGGCGCGGGAAGCCCCCGGTGCCTCTCCACCGGCTCGACGGGCAGGGGCAGATCGACATCGACGGCTTCGTCGACGAACCCGCGTGGCTGGACATCGACCCCGTGCCGCTCGTGGTGTATTCGCCCACTTACGGCCAGGCCCCTACCGAGGAGACGCGGATCCGGATCGCGTACGATGACGCGTACCTGTATGTCTCGGGGCAGCTGTTCGATTCGGACCTCGGCGGGATCCGGGCGAACAGCTTCGCTCGCGACGGGTTCAGCGGCGACGACCAGTTCTCGGTCGTGATCGACAGCTACAACGACCACGAGACGGCCGTGTCCTTCGTGGTGAACCCCAACGGCGCGCGGTCCGACCGCGCGGTTTGGGGCGATGCGGAGTGGACGGCGGGCACCCGGCCCTTCAACAGCGACTGGAACGCGCACTGGGACGGCGCCGTCCAGCGGACGAACGACGGCTGGTCGGCGGAGATGCGGATCCCGTTCTCGACGCTCGGGTTCCAGAATACGGGCGGGGAAGTGACGATGGGGCTCACCGTCTACCGCTCGATTTCGCGGAAGAACGAGCGCCACGTCTACCCCGACATCTCGCCCGAGTACGGCTTTTTCGGCTTCGGCAAACCGTCGCTGGCGCAACGGGTCACCTTCCGGGGCGTGAATCGCGCGAACCCGATCTACGTGACGCCGTACGTCCTCGGAGGGATGACGCAGATCCCGACGCTGCGAGAACCGCCGGACGTGCGGGCGTACTGGGAGACGATGGACGACCCCACCGGGGAACCGGGCCTCGACTTCAAGTACTCGCCCTCGTCGAACCTGTCGATCGACCTCACGGCGAACACCGACTTCGCCCAGGTGGAGGCGGACGACCAGCAGATCAATGTCACGCGGTTCCCCCTCTTCTTCCCGGAGAAACGGCAGTTCTTCCAGGAACGCTCGGCGACCTTCGACTTTGCCACCGGCGGCGTCACCGACCGCGTCTTCTTCAGCCGCCGGATCGGGCTGGACCGCGGCGAACTCGTCCGCATCTACGGGGGTGCGCGCGTGGTGGGCCGGGCCGGCGGGCTCGACTTCGGCCTGCTGAACATGCAGACGGCCCCCGCAGTCGGGCGGCCGGGCGAGAACATGGGCGTGCTGCGGCTCAAGCAGCAGGTCTTCAACCAGAATTCTTCCGTCGGCGGCATCGTCACCACGCGCGTCGATGCGTACGGCAAGACGAACGTGGCGTACGGGGCGGACAGCGAGGTGCGGGTGTTCGGGGACGAATACCTGACGCTGCGCTGGGCCCAGTCCTTCGATGACGATGTCGCGGAGCGGAACCCGCTCGACGCGGGGTCCTTCTTCGCGCAGTTCGAGCGGAGGAGGCAGGAGGGGTTCGCCTACAGCGCCCAGTATCGCCGCGTGGGAGGGGACTATCTGCCGCGCCTGGGCTTCCAGCTGCGGAACGAGTTCACGCTGTTCGGCGGATCGGCTGGCTATTCCTGGTTCATGGGCGCCAACTCGGCGCTCCGCGCCGTGACGCTCAGCGGCGACACACAGCACTACTACAGGAACGTGGATCTCACGCCGGAATCACGAGTTATCGCTCCTCAGGTGATGATCGGCATGAAGTCGGGAACGTTCCTGATGCTCACGTCCCGTTCGAGCTTCGAGAGCATCCGGAACCCGTTCGGGATCGCGGGCCTGACGATCGACCCGGGGGAATACTGGTTCCACGAAGCCGATGCCTCCCTCCGGCTCTCGCGCGGCGGCCTCGTGCGGGGGGAAATCGGCGGTTCGGCCGGCAGCTTCTACGACGGTCGCCGCGTGAGTCTCCGCCTGAGTCCGGCGCTGAATCTCTCCCGGCACTTCGAGATCCGCCCGAGCTACGACGTCAACCGCTTCGAGTTGCCGAACCGGGACTTCCTGACGACGCACCTCGCGAGACTCAACCTGGATTTCGCGCTCGACACGCACCTCTCGCTGAGCACGCTCGCCCAGTACAACTCGACGACGGACCAGGTGAGCGTCAACGCGCGCTTCCGCTACCACTTCCGCGAGGGCGTGGATCTGTGGGTGGTCTACAACGAGGGCTACTTCATGGACCGCACCAACGGCGGCGTCGACCCGCGCCTCCCGTTCTCGTCCGGGCGCGCGCTCATGGTGAAATACTCCCACACCTTCACCTTCTAGGCGGGGACGAGGACGGAGAGAACGATACGCGGGCAGGTGATACCTCCTGTAAGTTTACATAATATATCTTATGCGCCATTACGGGGGTCGTGCGGCAGCCCCAGTACTGTCCACGGATGTTCGGGGATCCGGCCAGGTGTTCGGCGATTACCCGCTGCCGGCGCGGCGGGCCTTGATCTCTCCGAGTCGGAGCCGGTAGACGCCGGCCTCCACCGGGTCCTCCCGCGCGGCTTCCTCGGCGATGGCGGCGAAGATCGTCTCGGCTTCCTCGAGACGGCCGAGGGACGCGAGGATTCTCGCGGCGGCGGCGCGAGCCTCGCGGCGCTGGAAGGCGAAACGCGCCGTCTCACCCAGCGATTCCCACGTGGCGAGCGCGGTCTCCGCGTCGCCGGACGCTTCCTGTGCCGCCGCGAGGAGCGTGCGTGCGGCGAGTCCGACCGGACGGTCCGGCGCCTCCGAGATTGTGCTCGCAACCTGTGCGGCCTCCACGGACCGCCCCTGGTCGAGATAGGTCCGCGCAAGGAGAAGCCGGCCTTCGTTCGCCGCCGCGACGTTATCGAAGCGCTCGACGTAGGTTTCGAGATCGGCGATGAGGAGTTGGGGGTCGGTGGCGGCCATCCGCAGCGTCGCGAGTTCGGACGCCGCCTGCTCGCGCACCGAGGCCTGGAAGTTCGTGTAGTACACGAAACCCACGACGACCATCGCGATGCCGGCGGCCCCCACCAGCACCGCCCGCATGTTCCTGTTGACCCAGGTGGCCAGGCGGAAGGTGGACCGCACGAAGGCATCCTGCCGTCCGCCTTCGTCGTCCGGTCGTTTTCCGCTGGCGAGCGCGTCCGCCATCTGCCGTCCCCTCCTCGTTTCCTGCTCGGTGTCGAACGGCGTGAAGCTACCCGGCACGGCGGATCGCCGCTACCAGTATCACGGGCGGTCGGGGCCGCGCTCGCCGGCGATGCGGTCGATGGCAAGGACGGCCGCCGCCCCGAGGAGCGCGAGCGCCGCCGCCGGCCAGATCTCGCCGGCGCCCTCGGGCCAGCGGTTCGCCAACAGCCACTCGATGCGGCCATCGCTGTGCGTGTACAGCTCGCGGATCTGCGCCTTCCACGGCCACAGCGCGTTGAGCGAGCCGAGGAGAAACCCCGTGAGCACGGCCAGCGTGGGATTCCGGTGGCGCGCGAGGAGGCGGCGCAGGGCGCGGCTGAACGCGAGCAGGCCGACGACGACCCCGAGGCCCACGGCCCCGATCCGTGAGGAATCCAGGCTGTCGAGGGCCGCGATCACGGGAGCGTACGCGCCCAGGATGAGCAGGATGAAGCTGCCGGAGATGCCGGGCAGGATCATCGCGCACGCCGCCACGGCCGCGGCCGCCGCGAGAAAGAGGGGCGCGTCGGAGCGGATGAGCGGAGGCAGCGACGTGACGACGGCGGCCAGTACGGCCCCGGCGGCGGCAAGGGTCCAGGTGCCGGCCCGGCGATCCGTGACCCGCCGGCCGACGAGCGGGACCGACGCCGCCACGAGGCCGAAGAAGAAGGCCCACAGCTCCACGGGCCGGTTCGCGAGCAGCCAGTGCAGCAATCCGGCGAAGGCGAACACGCTCGTGCCGATGCCGGCGAGCAGGACGGCGAGGAAGCCCAGGTTGCCCGCCTGCCAGGCGCCGCGCACCCCCCGCTCCCGGAACGCTCCGAGCAGGCGGCGGTCGAGACCCGCAATCGTGGCGACGAGTTCGTCGTAGATGCCCGAGATGAAGGCGATCGTCCCGCCGGAAACGCCGGGCACGAGATCCGCCAGCCCCATGGCGAGGCCCTTCGCGTACACCCCGGCCCAGGCTCTCACGGGTTCCTCCCGGCCCGCCCGCCCCGCTGTCCATCCTCGATGAGGGGGACGAAGCGGGCGCCGGTGATCGTCTCCCTCTCGTAATCGTCTCCGCGTCGCGTGTAGCGCCGCAGTTCCTGTCGTCGCGTGCCCACGGGTACGATCAGGCGGCCTCCATCGGCCAGCTGTCTGAAGAGCGCTTCCGGCGGGCGGGCGGCGGCCGCCGCGCCCACGATGATCGCCCGGAAGGGAGCGTGACGCGGCCAGCCCCGGGTACCGTCCCCGTGCATGAGACGCGCGTCCACGCCCAGGCGGTCCAGCGTGCGCGCCGCGGCCTCGTAGAGCGAAGCGATCCGCTCGATGGAGTACACCCTCGCCCCGAGCGCTGCGAGGAGCGCCGTCTGAAACCCGGCCCCCGTCCCCACTTCCAGGACGCGGTGACCGGGCCGGATTTCCGCGTATTCGAGGCTGAGGGCGTGGATTGTGGGGCTCGAAATGGTCTGCCCCCGGCCGATGGGGAGCGGCACATCCTCGTAGGCGCGGGCGCGCATCACGTCGGGAATGAACGCGTGCCGCGGCACGCTGTCGAAGGCGTGCAGGACGGCCAGGTCGCTCACCCCCCCATCGCGGAGCCGTTCCACGAGGCGACGGCGGTCGCGCCGGTAGTCCGCCGCGGGGTCCCGCTCCGTCAGCCTCCCAGCCGCCACGACCTCACCTCGTTCAGCAGTTCGAAATTCGTCAGGTCCAGGTGGAGCGGCGTCACCGAGACGAAGCCGGCCCGCACGGCGCGGAAGTCGGAATCCTCGCGGCCGCGCCAGGCCGAATGTCCTCCTCCGATCTTGAAGTACTCGGTTCCCTCCTCATCGTGGATCCGGCGGAGCGAGTCGTGGTACACGCGGCGCCCGAGCGCCGTCACCGTGATCCCCTTCACCTGGCCCGCCGGGCGGTCCGGAAGGTTGACGTTGAAAAACGTCTCATCCGGAAAGGACTCCCGGTCGAGACAGGCGGCGATGATCCGACCGAGCAGCGCCTCGTAGGTCTCGAGGACGCGGTCGTCGCTCCCGGTGAACGAGAAGGCGATCGCGGGCACGCCGAGGATCGTCGCCTCCATCGCCGCCGCCACGGTGCCGGAGTAGAGCACGTCCTCTCCCATGTTGGGGCCGTGATTGACGCCCGAGAGGACGAAGCGGGGCCGTGCATCGAGGATCTCCTTCAGCGCGAGGAGGACGCAATCGGTCGGGGTCCCGTCCACCATGTAGCGTCGCGGTCCGAGCCGCGTCAGCCGGAGGGGGCGGAACAGCGAGAGCGCATGGCTCGTGGCGCTCTGCTCCCGGTCCGGCGCCACCGTCCACACGTCGCCGAACGCGTCCGCCACGCGGGCGAGCAACGCGAGTCCGGTCGACTTCACGCCGTCGTCGTTCGTGCACAGGAGGACGGGTTTTTCCGCTTCGGTCACCCGGCCTCGCCGTCCTCTAGAAGCCGGACCAGTTCGTCGGCCTCCCTCCGGAGGTCGCGGATCGTCTCCCGGTCCCAGGCCACGCGCGCCTCCGCCGCGAGTTCCCCGCCCGCGCGCAGCTGGTCGAGCTTCCGCCTCGCGCCCTCGATCGTGTACCGCTCCGTGTAGAGGAGGTGGCGCAGGAGCTGCACGAGCTGGATCTGCTTCGGGCGGTACACCCGGTTCCCCGCCCGGTTCTTCGTGGGGCGAAGCGCCGAGAATTGCGTTTCCCAATAGCGCAGAACGTGCGGCTTGAGATCCGCGATCTCGCACACTTCCCCGATCGAGTAGTACTCCTTCGGGGCGATGCGGTCGGACACGCTTTCCCCTTCCCTTGCTAGCCCCAGCGTTCGGGTTTCGGTTCCCGGGCCATCAGCCGCGCCAGCACCTCTCGGGGCGCAACATCTTCGTACAGGATCGAATATACACTGCTTGTGATCGGCATCTCCACGTCCAGATCCCGGCTCAGTTCGTATGCCGCGCGCGCCGTTCGCGCGCCTTCCACGACCTGGTCCATCTCACCGATCACTTCCGAAGGCCGGCGGCCCGCGCCAATGGCGAGTCCGGCGGAGCGATTCCGGCTCAGCCGTCCCGTGCAGGTGAGAACGAGGTCTCCGAGCCCGGCGAGGCCCCCGAGCGTCGTTTCCCGCGCCCCGAAGTGCCGGGCGAGCCGGGCGATCTCCGCCAGTCCGCGGTTGATGAGCGCCGCGCGCGCGTTCGACCCCAGTTCCAGTCCGTCCGATATCCCGGCCGCGAGCGCGATCACGTTCTTGAGCGCGCCGCCGAGCTCCACGCCGTCCACATCCGGCTGCGTGTACACGCGAAAGTACCCGTTCCGGAACAGGCTCTGCACGGCGAGCGCGTGAGCTTCGCTACGGCTTGCGGCGACCACCGCCGTCGGGAGCCCGCGGAGGAGTTCCTCCGCGAAGCTGGGTCCCGAGAGGACGACCGTACGTCTCCCCGCGGCCTCGCCCAGCGTCTCCACGATGACCTCCGACATCCTCCGGTGCGTCCCGAGTTCGATCCCCTTGGAGGCCGAGACCAGGATCTGATCCTCGAGATGGGGCGCGGCTTGTCGCAGCACCTCGCGCACGGCGTGCGATGGGCACACGGAGAGCACGAAACCGGTGTCGTCCATCGCCTCCGCGAGGTCCGACGTCACGGTGAGCGGACGGCCCAGTTCGATCCCGGGCAGATACCGCTCGTTCGTCCCGGTCGCGCGCATCGCGGCGGCGTGAGCGGCGTCCCGCGCCCACAGCCGCACGTCGTGGCCGTTCCGGACGAGGACATCGGCCAGCGCCGTGCCCCAGCTGCCCGCCCCGAGTACGGCGACCCTCTGCGCGCTCACGCGTCGTCCTTCGGGGGCTTCCGCGCCACCCTCTCCCGGCGCGGGAGCCGGCCGCGGCGCCAATCCACCTGGAATTCCTCGCGTCTCACGATCCGCGCGAGGTTCGAGCGGTGGGTCCACCAGACCGTGATCGCCAGGAGGAGCGCATAGAACACGACGGAGCGCGGCGCCGCCGAGCCGCGCGCCATGATGGGTACGAGGGCCGCCGAGACGAGCGACGCCATGGAAGCCGTCCGCGTGAGGATCACCGTCACGACCCACACGAAGAAGGCGACGATCACGGCCACCGGAACCAGCGCGGCCATCGTTCCGGCGGCGGTCGCGACCCCCTTCCCTCCCCTGAATCTCGTATACACGGGCCACACGTGGCCGGAAATGGCCGCGAGCCCGTAGGCGAGCGCCCAGGCGCCGGCACGCCCGTCCCACATCGGGAAGAGCCAGACGGGCACGAACCCCTTCAGCAGATCCACGATGAGCACGCCCACGGCCGGGAAGAACCCGAGGACCCGGTAGGCGTTCGTCGACCCGAGGTTACCGCTCCCCTCCCGCCGCAGGTCGTACCCGTAGGCGCGCCCGACGAGGTAGCTGGTGGGGAAGGCCCCGATGAGATAGGCGGCAAGGGTCAGGAGGGGTGCGGTCATTCGCGCCCCGAGCGCTTCTTCAGCTTGATCCGGATGGGAGATCCCTCGAATCCCCAGGCCTCCCGGAAGCCGGCGACGAGGTATCTCACGTAGTGCTCCTTGAGGTCGTGCGGCCGGTTGGACCAGAGTACGAACTGCGGCGGGGAGGCCGCCACCTGGCTGCCGTACAGCAGGCGCACGTCCCCCCGTCCGCCCTGGGGAGGCTGCCGGCGCGCGACAAGCCGTTGAAGGACTTCGTTCACCTCCGCCGTCGGCACCCGCCGTGCCCGCGCCACCTGCACCTCGAACGCGAGGTCGATGGCCTTCCGCACCCGCTTCCCGGTCAACGCCGAGCAGGTGATGATGGGCACCCAGCGAAGGTAGTGCGCGCGCTCGCGGAGTTCGCGTTCGAAGCCGGCCAGCGCCGAGGGTCCGCGGTCCTCGATCAGGTCCCACTTGTTCGCCACGAATACGAGGCCTTTCCCCTCGTCCCACGCCTGGTGTCCGATGCGGAAGTCCTGGTTCGCCGCGCCCGCCCTGGTATCCACGAGGAGGAGGCAGACATCGGCCCGGTCGATGGCCGAGGCCGCCCGCAGCCGTCCGAGGAATTCGAGGTCATCCACGATACGGGCGCGACGCCGGAGGCCCGCAGTGTCGATGAGGCGGACGCGGCGCCCGTCCAGGACGAGATCCGTGTCGATCGCGTCGCGGGTGGTCCCCGCCTCCTCGTGGACGATGACGCGATCCTCTCCGAGAAGCCGGTTCACGAAGCTCGACTTGCCCACGTTGGGGCGCCCGATGACCGCGATCCCGATGTCGGCTTCGTCCTCCTCCGTCTCCGCCGACTCCGGGAGGGCCGCCACCACGCGGTCGAGGAGATCCCCCGACCCCTTGCCGCTGAGGGCCGCGAGGGGCGTGGGGTCCCCGAGGCCGAGTTCGTAGAAGTCGACGTGCCCGATCGCGTCGCCGAGCTCGTCGAGCTTGTTCGCCGCGACGATCACGGGCAGGCCCGAGCGGCGCAGGAGCTGCGCGACGTGGCGGTCCACGGGCTGGACGCCGTCGCGGCCGTCCACGACGAAGACGACGACGTCCGCGTGGCCGATCGCGGTCTCGGCTTGCCGGCGCACCTCGAGGTCGATGTGTTCATCCGGCCGGACGACGAGGCCGCCGGTATCGACGAGGAGGAAGCGCCGCCCGGACCATTCCGCCTCCGCGAACTGCCGGTCCCGCGTCACGCCGGGCCGCTCGGCCACGATCGCGACGCGCCGCCTCAGGATCCGGTTGAAGAGGGTCGATTTGCCCACGTTGGGGCGGCCCACGATGGCGACGGTGCGGAGAGCCATCAGTGTCGACACCACACTAGAGCCGCGAGAGGACGTCGACGAGGTCGTGCGAAGGCTCGACCCGGCGGCCGGGAAAACCGGCCTGCAACTCGGCGAGGCTCACGTCGTCGAGGAAGAGGTCTCGGTCGTTCAGCGCCTGCGCCGAGAAGAGGGCCACGTCGAAGTCTCCCGCACCCTGCAGTGCGCTCCGGTGATCCGTGCCCGGCAGGAGGCCGGCCGTCGTGACCATCGGCCCGTACAGCGTGTTCTCGACCGCGACCGTCGAAACCTCCGCGCCGGTGCGCCGGGCGATGCGGCCCGCGAGGCGGGTCAGCGTCGGCCCCATCGAGGTCCCCGTGACCGCGACGACCCGGCGCCCTTCCAGCGGGCGGAGCGCCTCCAACTGTCCGGTCACGCGATCCGTCAGCGTGGAGATCGCCCCCACGCCGTTGCTCTCGAGTTCGTGGTCGTCGAAGTACGCGGCGCCGGGCGGTTCGAGTCCCGCCTGCAGGTACATCTCGTCGGCGGCGTAGCACCACCCCTGCCCCCGCTCCGCCAGGGCCCGCTCGCGGATCGCGTCGACGGCGTCGAGCGCCGCGCCACATTCCGCCGGTTCGAGCGTCCGCCCGCCCAACGCCGCGTTCCACGAGGTCAGGCCCACGGGGACGATGGAGAGCGACCGGATTGCGTCCCCGCGGCGATAGAGGTCTTCGATCGTCCGTCTCAGGTGTTCGCCGTCGTTCACCTCCGGACAGAGGACGACCTGCGCGTGCACGGCGATGCGGCCCTCGGCCAGCCGGTCGAGATCCTGCCCGATATGCGCGCTCCGGGGGTTCTTCAGCATCCCCAGGCGGACCTCGGGGTCCGTGGAGTGGACGCTCACATAGAGGGGGGACAGTCGCTGTTCGAAGATGCGGTCCCAGTCATCCGGACGCAGGTTCGTCAGCGTGATGTAGTGGCCGTGCAGGAAGGACAGCCGATAGTCGTCATCCTTCACATACAGCGGCGCCCGCAGCTTGTCGGATTTCGGGTTTCCCTTCACGAAGCAGAACGGGCACGCGTTCGTGCAGCGGCGAATCTTGTCGGGCTCCGGGACGATGCCGAGGGGTTCGTCCGCCGGTTTCTCGATCTCGAACAGGAGCCGCTCGCCCGTCCGCTGCTCCGCGAGCACCCGGAGCGCGGGCTCCGCCTGGTGGAAGAGAAGGTCCAGGCCGTCCCGGATGGGCTTGCCGTTGATCTCGAGCACGGCGAGGCCCGCCGGCAACTCGAGATCTGCGGCGATTGACCCCGGCTCGACGCTGGCGATTCGAATCATGATCTGGCGCTGGTGTCGGGCCGCTCCGACGTCCCGGGAGCGGCCCGCACCCGGACCCGCGGCCCGGCAGGGCAGGCCTGCCGAGCGGTCAGCCGCCGATCGTTCCGTACCGGAACCCGGCCAGCGGCACGTCGGACTGGATCTCGAAGGTGAAGCTGCCGGAATCGGCCCCGAAGCTCTGCGTATGTTCCGTGACGACCTGCCCGCCGGCATCGACGAACTCGAACGTCATCTGCAGCGTGCCGGACGCGGTGCGGTTCGTGAACGCGAGCTGCACGATGTACCGGCCGTTCGCGGCCGCGGCCATCTGCGCGAACGTGACGGAGAGCGGCAACGCCTGCTCCTCGCCCATGGCCTCCATCGCCTGCTCGTTCATTGCGGCGCGGCCCAGCGACTGAAAGCGGAGCTGGTGAGCGAGCGCGTCGTACGGATACCACTGCGTGAGGGTGTCCGCGAGCGCGATGACGGGCCCGGGACGGTCGGACTGGATGGAAGCGTTAACGTAGTTCTCCATCGCTTCCTTGTTATAGGGGTTCCCCTCGCGAGCCTTCCCGAACGCGGTGGCCGCGTCCGGGAAGTTCTGAGCGTTGTAGAATCCCACCCCGACTTCGAGCCACTGCTGGTACGTCAGGTCCGTGCGCTCGAGCGTCGCGGAATAGATCGCCGCCGACTCCTCGGTCTGCCCCTGATCGGCCAGGACTCCCGCATACCGGATCTGGATCACGACATCGTCCGGATTCCCGGCGAGGTAGTCGCTGTAGGCCTGGAGGGCTTCATCCCCTCTGCCTTCCGCCCCCAGCATATCGCCGAGTCCGCGGACGATGCCGCGCAGTGACTCCGCGTCCGCGTCGGGAATGTCCGCGGCGAGCGCGGCCCGATACGTCTCGATCGCACCGGCGTTGTCTCCCAACTGCGACTGCAGGAGGGCCGCGTTGCTGTACGTGCGGAGGTCGGGATTGAAATCGTTCGCAAGCATGAAGGCGTCGAGCGCCGTCTCGTAGTCGGATGCGCCGTAGGCCGTGACGCCCTGGTTGTAGAGCCGGACCCAGCCGTTGTAGCGCTGTGCCTCGCCGTGCATCATGCACTCGGGCGCCGCGGTAGCGTCGTAGCGGTCGAGAAACGCGACGGCATCCGGAAAGTTTCCGAGACCGATCTGGATCTGGGCGCCCAGCAGGGGAACCACCGGGTTGTCGCTGTCGAGATCCGATCCGAGCGCCTCCCAGGCGTCCATGAAGATGTCCAGGCTGTCCGCGGCCGTTGCGGCCTCGGCCAGTCTCTGGATCGCCTCGGAAGCCGTGGAGGCCGCGCTGTTCGCGTCGAACTCGCATTCCTGCCCGAAGAGTCCCGCGGAAGTGAAGATCGACGCGAGGGTGGCGGCGGTCGCCGCTCTCGCGCCAGTACGCACCATGTTCGACATCGCTCTGAACCCCTGTTTCTGTTTTGAGTCGCAGCCACGGTCAAGGTAGCCGGAAGGCCTCGGTAGCGCACGGAGCCCCGCGGGGGTTTCCCACGGCCCGCGCTAGTACGTGAGCAGGTTCCCGGTGTTGAAGAGGACAACCGTCTCGCCGTCGCGCAGTTCTCCGGATCGCCGAAGTTCGCGTGCCCCGGCGAGGGTGGCCCCGCCCTCGATCGCGGCCCCCACGCCGGCGGCGCCGAGCTCGAGGGCCCCGACCTTCATCGCATCGTCGGAAACGGCGACGCCGCCTCCGCCCGATTCCCGGATGGCTTCGAGCATCAGGAAGTCTCCGAGCGCACCCGGGACGCGGAGCCCCCAGGCTTCGGTCGAGGCATTCCGCCATGGCTCGGCGTACGCCTCGCCTGCGGCGTGCGCGCGCACGATGGGCGCGCACCCCGTGCCCTGCACCGCGTAGAGGCGCGTGTCGCCGTCGATCAGGCCCAATTCCCGCAGTTCCGCCAGCGTCTTGGCGCTGCCGATGAGGCCGGTGCCGCCGCCCGTGGGATAGACGATGGCGTCGGGCGCCCGCCAGCCGAGCGCTTCGACGATCTCGAGCATCATCGTCTTCTTCCCCTCGATCCGGTAGGGCTCCTTCAGCGTGGAGATGTTGAACGCGCCCGTCTCCGCCCCGTATTCGGCGGAGAGGCGGCCGCACTCGTCGATGAGTCCATCGACCCGGACGATATCGGCGCCGTAGTGCTCGCAGCGCCGAGCGACGCCCTCCGGCGTGTCCTCGGGGATGAAGAGGCGAGAGGGCACGCCGGCGCGCGCCGCGTAGGCCGCGAGGGCCGCCCCCGCGTTTCCGGCGCTCGGAATGACGAGGTCCCTCGCCCCCTCGTGCACCGCCCGCGTGACGGCGGCGCACAGCCCGCGGTCCTTGAAGCTCCCCGTGGGGTTGAGGCCCTCGTCCTTCACCATGAGCCTGAGGCCCTCGAACTCCCCTCCGATCTCGATCTCGAGCAGGGGCGTGCCGCCCTCCCCGAGCGTTACCGGATCCTCGTTCGGCTCGACGGGCATAATCTCCCGAAAACGCCACATGCCCCCCTGTCGCCCGGTCCAGGCCCGCCGCAGCGCTTCGCCGTCCAGGGCTCCGAGGTCGTACCGGGCCAGCAGGGGCTTCCCGCAGTCCGGGTCCGGGCACACGGTGGCCAGCCCCCGGGCGACGGGTCGCTCGCAGAGGCCGCATTCGAGGCGCCAGCTCATACGCTTCGCTCCTTTTCTGTCGCTGCCGCGAGTCGTGCGAGGGTGCGTTCGCGTCCGAGCGCGTAGGCGACCTCGCCGAGGTCGGGGCCGTGAAGCTGCCCGGTCAGGGCGACCCGGACGGGCGGAAAAAAGGTACGTCCCGCGAGACCGGCGTCGCGCATCGCGCCGCGAAGCGCCGTGGCGAGGGGTTCGGGTCGCCACGCCGTGTCCGCCCATGCCGCGCGGGCGAGGCGGATCGCGGTCGCTGCCGCGGGGCCGGAGAGCGACTCCCGCGCGGCGGATCCGCCGGTCTCCGGCGCGCGGTAGATCGGCTCGACCTCGGACGAGACGTCGGAGAGGAGACGCGTGCGCTTGGCGAACACCTGCGCCGCGCGGCGGAGATCGGCGTCGTTCAGCCCCAGCCCTTCCATGTCGAGCCGCCCCGCCCACTCGCCGGCCAGCCGTCCGGCCGGTTCCGCCCGCAGGTGTCGCCCGGAAAGCCAAGCCATCTTCTCCTCGTCCACCTCGGCGTCGGCCGCCCCCAGCCGGTCGAGGTCGATCCGTTCCACGAGCACCTCCCGGCTCAGGAACTCCTCCCCGTCCTCCGAGGACCACGAGAGGAGCGACAGGTAGTTGAGCACCGCGTCCGGATGGAATCCCCGCTCCCGGTAGTCGAGGACCCCGGCCGCCCCGCGCCGCTTGGAGAGCTTCCCGCCCCCGGGGGCGAGGATGGTCGGGATGTGGACGAACTCCGGCGGCCGCACCCCGAACGCCCGGTACAGGAGCACCTGCTTGGGCGTGTTCGAGAGATGGCCCACCCCCCGGATCACGTGGCTGATCTCCATCTCGATGTCGTCCACGGCGACCGCGAAGTTGTACGTGGGCCGTCCGTCGCTGCGCACGAGCACGAGGTCCCCCAGGTCATCGCCGTCGATGGCGAGGGTGCCCTTCAGGAGATCGGTGAACTCGATGGGTCCGGATTCCACGCGGAGCCGGATCGCGGCCTCCCGCCCCGCGGCCTCATGCCGGCGCGCCCGTCCGGCGGGAAGGTTGCGGCAGCGCGCATCGCGTCCGGTGGGTTCCCCCGCGGCGATCGCCGCCTGTCGCCGCGCCTCCAGTTCGTCCGGCCGGCAGTAGCAGCGGAAGGCCCTCCCCGATTCCAGCAGCTCCGCCGCGCGGGCCCGGTGCCGGTCGGCGCGCGCCAACTGGCGGTACGGCGCGAACGGTCCCCCCTCCCGCGGCCCTTCGTCGGGGGCGATGCCGAGCCAGTCGAGGGCCTCGTAGATCATCTCCTCCCCCCCCGGTACCGCGCGCTCGGTGTCCGTATCCTCGAGGCGGAGCACGAAGGCGCCGCCGTGCCGCCGCGCGAAGAGCCAGTTCAGGATCGCGGTGCGCGCGTTGCCCAGGTGGAGGGCACCGGTCGGGCTCGGCGCGAAACGGGTCCGGACGCGCGCCTTCGCCGCGGTCGAAGGCGTCACGGAGGTCCTTCCTCTTCCGCCTCGAAGCCGGCGCAACGCAGCACCGGCAGCGTCGGATAGCGCCGGAAGCGCGCGTCCGTGCGCGACAGCCGGCAGAGGAGGAAGGCGGAGCCGCGGTCGCTCCGGATCCAGCGGCGGTGACGGCAGCGCGCGCACAGGCCCGCGGGGGGACGTCCACCGCGCGTCACGGCGCGGCGCCCCGGGCCGGGTCGTCCTCGCCGAGCGCGGTGAGGATCGAGGTGGCGGTCGCCGGACCGATCCCCGGCGTCCGCGCGAGCTGCGCGGGCGTGGCCCGCCGGATGAGGTCGAGACTGCCGAACCGCTCCAGCAGACGCTGCTCGCGCTCCGGTCCCACCCCCGGGATCTCGCTCAGCCTCGACCGCAGGGCCCGGCGGCGGCGCAGCGTCCGGTTGTACCGGAGCGCGAAACGGTGGGCCTCATCGCGCGCCCGCTGCAGCCAGTGCAGACCCGGATCCGCGCGTGGAAGCCGCAGCGGCGTCGGGGTTCCGGGCCGGAACACCTCTTCTTCGCGCTTCGCGAGGGCCACGGTGGGCAGGTCCGAGACGCCGGCGCCATCCATGGCCTGTCGCGCCGCCGACAGCTGTCCCCTCCCCCCGTCCACGACCACGAGGTCGGGCAGCCCCCGTCCCTCCCGGACGCGCCGGTCGAAGTAGCGCGAGACGATCTCCTGCATCATGGCGTAGTCATCGGTCCGTCCCTCTTCCGAGTCCCGGATTCGGAACCTGCGGTATTCATCCTTGTGCGGCCGGCCGTCCCGGAGCCACACGCAGCTGCCGACCGACTCCCGGCCCGCGAGCGTCGACACGTCGAAGCAGACGATGTCCCGCGCCGGGGCCTCCAGCCCGAGCGCCTCCGCCAGCCGCGCCGCGGCGGGCGAGGGTCCCGCCGCTTCGACCCCCGCCCCCGCCTCGTCCCCCCGCTCCACCCGGTCCCGTTCCAGCACGTGCGCCGCGTTCCGGCTCGCGGCCCGGGTCAGTTCCAGCCCGGGGCCGCGCGCCGGCACCCGGATGCGGAAGCGGTGTCCGGCGACGCCCGAGAGGTACTCCTCCACGAGATCGTGCTCGTCGAACGGGTCCGGGACGAGCAGTTCCGACGGGACATCGTCCGCCTGGCGCAGATAGTACCCCTTCACGAGGGCCCCGAGCACGGCTTCGTCCGGTTCGTCGCCGACGTTCGCGAGATAGTGGACCCGCCGACCGACGAGCCTTCCCTCCCGCACCCTCAGCACGATGCCGCACACCGACCCGCCCGCCGGCTGGCGCGCGAAGCCGATCGCATCGTGGCTCCCGCCTCGGGGGTCGATCGCCGCTTGCCGGCTCTCGAGCTGGTCGAGGCCGCGCAATACGTCCCTCAACTCCCCCGCCCGTTCGTAGTCCAGCGCTTCGGCGGCCTCCGCCATCCGGCTCTCCACCGAGCGCCTCACGGCCCCCGTCCGCCCTCCGAGGATCTCGAGGATCTCGTCGATCATCATCCGATAGTCCGCTTCGGACTGGAGGCCCGCGCACGGCGCCTTGCAGCGCCCGATGTGATAGTCGAGACAGGGCCGGGGCGGAAGCTCCGCCGGCATCCGGTAGTGGCACGATCGCACGGTGTACATCTGCTTGATCGTGCGCAGCGCCCGCCGCATCGCCCCGACGTCGGTGAAGGGCCCCAGATACCGCGATCCGTCATCCCGCAGCCGGCGCGTCACGAAGATCCGCGGGAAGGGCTCCCCGATCGTGATCTTGATGTACGGATAGCTCTTGTCGTCGCGGAGCTGGATGTTGAACCGCGGCCCGAACTCGCGGATGAGATTCCATTCGAGGAGGAGGGCTTCGGCTTCCGAGCGCACCGGGAAGGTCTCGATACTGTCGATCTCCCGCACGAGGCGGACGAGCTTTACGGAACGGCTCGCCTCGGCGCCGAAATAGGAGGCGACGCGCGAGCGGAGCGATTTCGCCTTTCCGACGTAGAGGACCTCCCCCGCGGCATCCCGAAACAGGTACACGCCCGGCTCGTGACCCAGCCCCCGCGCCTGCTCGCGCAGCGCGTCAAGGTCCGGCCCGCGCGACGACCGCTGGCCGCTCATTCCCTTCCCTGCGCCGGTGGGGGCGCCCCGACGGTGCGGAGCCCGGTCGGGAGGCCGGCGCAGCCGACATAGCAGAGCCCGCCCGCGATGAGCGCGACCGCGAGGAGGGCGGCGTCGCCGAAGAATCCGTCCGGGACGCGGACCCCGAGGAGGAAGCGAACCGCCAGGAAGGCGGCGCTCGCGAGGCCGGCGCCAGCCGCCATGCGGCCGAGCGAACGCCGCACCGGGAGGAACCAGCCCCCCGCGCCCCGCCGCCCAAGCCCGCGCACGAGGAGGATGAGGTTCACCCAGGCCCCGACCGAACTCCCGAAGACGAGGCCGGCGGCGGCGCGCAGCCCGAACCCGCGGTCCTCCATCCACAGCGCGGTCGCCGCCCCGATGAGAATGCCGGTCCCCACGCCGGCCATGGCGTACTTCACCGGCGTCCGCGTGTCCTGGAGGGCGTGGAACGCGCTCGCGAACAGCTTCGTGAGGCCCGTCGCGATGAGTCCCAGCGCGTAGGCGCCCAGACCCCACCGCACGACCGGAACGTGTTCGGCCCGGAACTCGCCCCGTTCGTAGATGAGCGACGTTACGACGTCCCCGAGCAGGAGGAGCACGGCGACCGACGGAAGGATGAAGTAGGCAACCCGGCGCACACCGGTGGAGAGATGGGAGCGCAGGGCCTCGACCCCCTTCTCCCGGGACATCTCCGGCAGTGCCGCCACCGCCACGGAGGCGCCGAACAGGGCCATCGGCACCATCGCGATGCGCTGCGCGAAGTAGATGCCCGTGAGTGCGCCCTCGGCGAGGAGGCTGGCGACGAAGACGTCGGTCAGGCTCGAGAGCTGGAAGATCCCCTGCCCCGCCGCGACCGGCATCGCGTTGCGCGCGACGCGGCGCACGGGTTCGAAGCGGAGGTCGACCCGCGGCCGGAGCGTTCCGAGCAGGCGGTACACGGCGGGCAGCTGGATCGCGACCTGTAGCACACTCCCGACGAGGGTGGACCAGGTGAGCACGACGATGAGCGGCGCCCAACCCAGCCGCGCCCCGAGCACGAGGCCGGCGATCTGGGACAGGTTCCAGACGACGGGCGCGAAGAAGGGGAGGAAGAAGCGGCGGTGGCTCGTGAGGATGCCGAGACACCACGCACCGACGATCATGACCCCGGACATCGGGAAGAGGATGCGCACGAGGCGCGTCGTGAGCTCGCTCAGCTCCGCGTCGTAGCCGGGCGCGAGGATCCACAGGAGCCAGGGCGCGGTGGCAACGGCGGCGGCCACGACGAGGGCGGAGAGGACGAGGAGGCCGCCCAGCACGCCCTGCGCGAGCCTCCGCGCCGCGACCGTGTCGCCCCGCTCCGTCAACGAGGAGAACACCGGCACGAAGGAGGCGGAGAGGGCGCCTTCGCTGAGGAGGTTGCGAAAGGCGTTCGGGATCTTCAGCGCGGCCGCGTAGGCGTCAGTGACCGGCCCGACCCCGAAGGTGGCGGCGATGATGACGTCTCGCAGAAACCCGGTGATGCGGCTGGCGAGAATACCGGCGGCGACGCGCGTCGCGGAGCGGCCCTGCCCCGGCACCTTCCCCTCGGTCAGATCAATGCTCCCCGTCGTTTCCGGACGGCTGCCCCGCGTCCCGGCCGGGGAGGGCCGGGAGCGCTTCGTCACCTTCCACGAGCGCGCGCACGAAGGCGGTCTCTTCCCGGATGCCTTCCACCGCCTGCGTCAGGTACTGGACCTCCTGCTCCAGCGCGTCGATCCGCGCGGACTGGTTCGTGCCCGAGTCGGTGTTCCCGATCCGGCGCGCCAGGGCTTCGGAGAGGGGAGAGTCGATCACGATGGCGAGCACCGGGATGAGGACGATCAGCCCGAGGACGACCATGAAGGCGAAGGTCATCTCGGATCTCCCGTGCCGCTCATTGTCGCGCCCTCCGTGGAAGAACGTCCGCTCGCGGTGTACCTGCCGCCGGCTTCGGGACGATGTACCCGCGAACGCCGAAAGCTATCCATCTTCCGCGCGACCCGCCAAGAAGGACGCGACCTGGCGATCGGTCTCGCGGGCCAGCCGCTCCACGAGTCCCGGGCCGTAGCGGCAGAGGAAGCTGAGCGGGTTCAGCACGCGTTCCTGAGGGCGCCGCCGCGGAAAGAGGTTCGCCGCCGCGCGGCGCACCTGGCCCAGGCGGACGTCGAGCCGTTCCCGGGTCGCACGGTCCACCTGGCGGGACAGTTCGGAGGCCGCGTCGAAGATGCCCTTCCGCATCTTCCCCGCCGCCCCCCGCAGTCCCGGCACGTCTTCGGCCACGGCCGCTTCGATCGCGGCCATGCCGGCCTCCGCCTCCTCGCTGAAACGGTCGAGGGCCCGCTCCACCCCTTCCGGCCGCGCTTCCCGCGTGAGGCGTTCCACGACCGGCTCCGCCCCCGTGGCGAGATCCTGCGGTGAGAGCCCGGTCCGCTCGAGGATCCGTCGCGTGCGCGCCTCGACCAGCGTCCATGCCGCCCGCGGCTGGATGGACGGCAGGGGAACATCGAGTGCATCGAACAGCGGCCCGAGCTGGCTCCAGTAGGCGATCTCGCCGGGTCCCAGTACCGTCGCGGCCACGGGAAAGAGGTGGGACTCGAGCGCGGGGCGGGACGCGACGTTCGGCGAAAAGCCCTCGGGCGCGGCGTCCAGCCGTTCGAGCCAGATCTCCGGGGGCGCGGTCCCGTCGCGCCGGACGCGATGCCGGCCGGCGCCCTCGTCGAAGAACAGCGGCAGGGCATCGTCGACGGGCGGGATCGGCGGTTCGAAGCCCGAAGCCCGCAGCGCGTGCGCCCCCGCCGCCTCCGCCTCGACCGTTCCGTCCCAGTCGGCAAGGAGCTGCCGGTAGAGGGGGGCCGCGGCGCGGCGGACCTCGGGTCGCGCGGAATCGATCCAGGCGTATCCGCGATCGCCGAGGACGCCCAGGAGGAGCCGGGCGAAGGCCGCGGACACCGGACGTCCCTCGGCGCACGCATCTCGCACCAACTCGAGGTAGTGCGCCGTAAACTCCGATTCAGGAACGATTTCCGACAGGGCGTCGAGGACCTCCATTTCGGGACCGCGCAGGACGTGGGATCCAACGGATCGACGCTCGCCACCGGAGGGCACCGGAAGGGCGAGCGTCCGCGGCGCGTCGGCACGGTCGAGGAGCGTCGCGCTCCCCACCTCGGCCCAGTCGTGGTCGTCCGAGGCGATCCAGAAGAGCGGGACGACGGGCGCGCCGACCGCCCGCTCGAGGCGGGCGGCGAGCGAGATGGCGGTGAGCGCTTTGTAGAGGACGTAGAGGGGTCCGAGGAGGAGGACGGGCTGGTGCCCCGTCGTGACGAAGGTTCCCTGCCCTCGGAGGACGGACTCGAGACGCGCGCGGACACCGGGGCCGGACACGCCGAAGGCATCGGGTCCGAGCCGGGAGCGGCGCGAGGGCGGAGGCGGGGTCGCGGCAAGGTGTCTGGCGAGCGGAAGAAAACCGGGGTCGTCGGCTCCCAGCAGTGCGTGCGCGATGGAGCCCGGGGCACCCAGAGGCCGGGAGAGGATCGCCGGGTTCTCCGGCGGATTCAAAGCGTCCGTCCCAGCAGGAGGAGGCGAGCCGAGTCGCTCCGAAACGGCGTCCCGTCATAGCCGCCGAAGGCGTTCGTCGCTTCGAGTCCCTGCTCGCGGAGGAGGGCGCGCAGGGCCTCCGGAGAATAGAGTCGCACCCGCTCGTGATAGACTTCCGGAGCCCGGCCCGCCGTTCCGCCGATCTCGATTCGCTTGAAGACCTGGTCTCCCTCCACCCAGCGCGTCTGCCGCACGGGAGTTCCGTTGATCTCGCCCACGGACTCGGGGTCGAGGCGGTCGATGACCCAGGCCGCGTGCAGATAATCCATCAGGAAGGGGGCGCCGGGCCGCAGCACGCGCCGGATTTCCCGCAGAACCTCGATGTCCTCTTCCGGCGTGAGAAAGTAGCCGAAGGAGGTGAAGAAGTTCACGAGACCATCGAACGCTCCGGCGGCGAAGGGGAGCCCCCGCATGTCCGCCCGGACGAGGGCTCCGTCCACGCCCGGACGCGTTCGCGCCGCGTCGAGGAGCGGCGCGGAAAGGTCGATCCCGACCGCCCGCAGGCCCACCGCGCGGAGGCGCTGCAGGTGCCGTCCCGCACCGCAGGCGAGGTCGAGCACGCGGTCGCCCGCGCCGAGTCCCGCACGCTCCCGGTAGAGCGCGACGGCCCGGGCGGCCTCCTCCTCATCCCGATGCGGATAGAGTTCGAGGTAGGCTCGGCCGAACCATTCCCTGAACCACTCGGCGGGAGCGCTCGTCGGTTCGCTCACGAGCCTTTGTGGTACGGCTCGCCACGGAGGATCGTGGCCGCCCGGTAGAGTTGTTCCGTGAGGATGAGCCGGGCGACCTCGTGGGGGAGCGTCATGGCCGAGAGCGCGAGTCGCACCCGCGCGCGGGCAAGCAGCCGCGGGGCCAGTCCATGCGCCCCGCCGATCGCAAACGCCGCTCCGGGCCGTCCGTACGTCCGCAGGTCGTCGAGGTAGTCCGCGAGCGCCCGCGTGGTCCAGTACTCGCCCTCGCGCGTGAGCGCGATGAGGTCCAGGTCCTCGGGGAGCCGGCGCTCGAGGGCCGCCGCCTCCCGCTCCCGCGCCTCCGCGGCGCGGGCATCCGGGAGTCTTGCCGGGCCGATGACCACGGTGTCGTACCGGATGTACCGCCGCAGGCGGTCCTCGTACTCCTCGGTCGCCCTTCGAAGAGGGGTCGCCCGCTTCCGTCCGACCGAGGCCACGAGGATCCGCGTCACCCTTCGGCCGCCGGATCACGGTCTCTCCGGCCCGATGCCGTATCGAGAATCAGGCGTCTCACGTTTTCCCAGCCGGCCTTCCATGCGAGAGTCTCGGGGAGCACCCAGATCGGCAGGCCCGCGTCGAAGAGCGGGCGGAACCGGAAGAGATCCTTGCGTGTGGTGAGCACGCCGCCCCGCCCCGCCGCACGGATCGCGGCCGCCCGCTCCCGCGGCGATGGAATCCCGTGATCGCTCAGCGCGAGTCGCTCCCGGACCGACGCGCACGCGGCGTCGGCCTGCGCGAAGAAGAGATTGGGCTTCATGATCCCGGTCAAGGCGAGACGGGGGGCCGGGGAGCCGGTCCAGCCGCGCGCTCCCGCGTTGGCGGCCTCGACGGTTCCATAGCCGAAGGCGGCCGCCGCCATGGGCACGCCGGGAGCCAGACTCCCGACGCGGGCCCGGAGCTCGCGGTCGAAACGGGACAATTCGGCCGTCCACGGCTCTCGTCCCGTGCTGATGATCGCGTCCGCACGGAGGACGGCGCGTTCCCAGCGCTCGCGAAACGGGCCGGCCGGGAGTCGCGCGCGGTTCGTGCGACGAAGGGCGTCCCGGTCCAGGACGAGGAGTTCGAGGTCGCGGAAGAGGCGGTGGTGCTGAAAGCCATCGTCGAGGATCGCCACCGTCGCTCCCTCCGCCCCCGCCCGCCGCCCGGACCGGAGCCGGTCCGGGTGGCCGCGGATCGACGCTCCGGGCGCCTCGTGCGCGAGGAGCTGGAGTTCGTCGGCGTATCCCCGCGCCAGGATGGCCGGGTGGTGCCCGGCCTCGCGAAGCAGACGGCCGATACCGGCGGCGAGCGGCGTCTTGCCGCTGCCCCCGACCGTGACGCCGCCGACCGATATCACGGGGATGCCGGCGGAGTGCGTGCGGAGGAGCCTGAGATCGTAGAGTCGGCGCCGGGCATCGTGGGCGCCGCCGTACAGGCGGGCCAGCCCCCTCAGCGGGAGCGCCGCGCGCGGACGCCGCCACTGGCCGCGGAGGCGGAGTTCGAGCGAGCGCCGGGCCGGAGTCCGGCGGCCGGACCGTGGCAAGGGGTCCCGCCCGGCTCGCCTCCCGCTCCGCACGACTCCCGGGGGGCGGGACCAGCAGGCCTCGCGGGCAGCCTGCTCACAGCGCGCCACCTCGCGCCGGAGCGCCGCCTGTACGTCCCCCGTGCCCGGCGCGTTCTCGCCGAGGACCGGCGCGAGCGACACGAACACGGTGGCCCCGGGGGCGGGGACGAGGAAGCGATCCCAGCTCGATAGCCGCCGGCCCGAAGAGGCCGCGACGCCCACCACGCTCACGGCGCTGTCCGTCAGCTTCGCGATCCGCGCCGTGCCTTCCTTCAACGACCGTCGCGGGCCGCGCGGTCCATCCCCCGTGAGGATCACCCCGCGTCCCGCCGCGAAGGAGCGGGCCAGCTGCCGGAAGCCGGCCGAACCGCCGCGGGTGCTCGAGCCCCGGGCCACGTCATAACCGAGATGCCGGAGGACCCGCGAGATGATCTCGCCATCGCGGTCGCGGCTCGCGAGCGTCACGAGTTCCTGGCCCGCGAGGAGGCACGTGAGCGGGAGAAGGTGCTCGTGCCAGCACGCGTAGACTTCTCGCTCCAGCAGAGGCCGATACGGCCGGCCGGGGTCGTCGGGGTGCCGGAAGCGCCACGTCCGGCTGATGGGAAGGACCGTCCGCACGAGCCGGACGGCGATGCCCAACGGGATGCGGCGGGCGCTCAGCATGCCGCGCCGGGCGGATCCTCGGAATCCGGTTCCGCAAGGAGTTGGATCGCGTGCCTCGCGACGCGGGCCGCGCACCCCGGTTCCCCGAGTCGTTCACGAACGACATCGAAGCCGCGCAGCATGTCGCGACGCGCCGGCGCTTCTTCGGCGAGGAGCCCCTCGATGGCCTCCGCCGCGCGGGCGGCCGTCAGCCGGTCCTGCAGGAGCTCCGGGACGACTGGGGCCTCGGCCACGAGGTTGACGAGCACGATGGAGGGAACGCGTACGAGCCGGCGGCCGATGGCCCACTCAACTCGGCTCATGCGGTAGCCCACGACCATCGGCACGCCCGCGAGCGCGAGCTCGAGCGTGATCGTGCCCGACTTCGTGAGGGCGGCCCAGGACCGTTCAGTTGCCTCACGCGCTCCCGTGGTCGGGAAGCCGGCTTCCGCGTAGAGCGCTTCCGGGAGATGCGGCGGGCGCGCGATGATGAAGTCGAGATCCCGATGCCGCCGCGCGAGTCGGCGCGCGGCTTCCGCGAAGACCGGCAGCATGCACCGAACCTCCTGGGCCCGCGATCCCGGGAAGAGTCCCACCACCCTCCTCGCGCCGGACGGGCGCCGCCCCGCGGCCGCGCGAGCCGCGGCGCCGCTCCGGGGAGCGCGCGTTTCATCGAGGAGAGGGTGGCCGACGAACTCCGTCCGGACGCCATACCGCTCAAGGAGTGCCGCTTCGAACGGGAGCACGGTGAGGACGCGGTCGCAGTCACGTCGGAGCTTCCGGGCCCGGCCTTCCCGCCAGGCCCACACCTGAGGCGCGATGTAATAGAGGACGCCCCGCCCCTGCCGCCGCGCGGCGCGGGCAAGCCGCAGGTTGAGCCCCGGGTAGTCGATCGGAAGAAACAGCCGCACATCCTCTGTCGTGAAGAGGCGCCGGATCCTGCGCTCCAGCCGGAGGAAACCCGGCAGGCGACGCAGCACCTCCGTCCCCCCCATGACCGACAACTCGTCAAGCCCGGCGAGCCTCGACACTCCGGCCGCCTCCATCTCGCGGCCGCCGATCCCGAACAGCCTCGCCCCGGGCAACTTGCGCAGGATCTCCCGCGCAACCGCGGCGCCGTGGCGGTCCCCCGACGATTCGCCGGCGGAGATGAAGAGGGCCGGCCGTGGACGTGGGGTCAGGACACCCGGCCGAGGTAGGCCATCAGCATGAGGACGAGCGCAAGGAGAATGAGGAGGACCAGGGTCCGGGGTCCCCGCTTGACCGCCCCTCCGAGCTTCTTCCGCTCCTCACGGATCTTGAGCAACGACATGTACGAACTCCTCGATTTCGCGGGTGATCCGGATCGCGACTTCCAGCGCTTCCCTGCCCGCGCGACCCGATACCAGGCGGCTCGGACGTCCTGCGATCGCGTCGGCGAAGGCCTCGAGTTCCCGCGCGAGCGCCTCGCCGCCGCCCCCCTTCAGCGGGATACGCTCCACCATGGCCTCCACCCCCGCGATCGCGGTCCCGGCCCCTGGATCGCGCCGCCGGTAGTGTTGTCCCGTTCCGGCCGCCAGGTCCAAGCTGAAGTACCCGGAGCGCTGGAACAACCGCAGCTTGCGCAACGCCTTCAACGCCACGCGGCTCGCGGTGATGTTCGCCACGGTGCCGTCCTCGAACGAGAGGCGCGCGTTGGCGAGGTCGATCCGGGGGGTAATGACGGGCACGCCCACCGCACGCACGTCCTCCAGCGGCGCCTCCGTCAGCGTGAGGACGAGGTCGATGTCGTGGATCATGAGATCCAGGATGACCGTGGTATCCGCCCCGCGGGCCCGAAACGGCGCCATGCGCAGCGACTCGATGAACCGCGGCCGGTCCAGCCACGGATCCGCGGCGAGGAGGATGCCGTTGAAGCGCTCGACGTGTCCCACTCCGAGGACGACGCCCTCTTCCTCCGCGAGCGCGAGAATCTCGTCGGCCTCCGCGAGGCTCGAGGCCAGCGGTTTCTCGACCAGCGTGTGGCACCCCGCCCGGAGCGCGGCCGTCGCGGCCTCGTGGTGCGCCACGGTGGGCACCGCGATGACGACGGCTTCGACCCGGTCGAGCAGCGCCTCCGCCTCCGCGAAGGCCGGCACGGACAGCGCGTCCGCGACCTCCTTCCCCCGTGCGGCCGACCGGTCGTGGATCCCCGCCAACTCGAACGCGTCGCTCTGCGCCAGGAGCCGGGCGTGCTCGGCGCCCAGCCTCCCGACGCCGACGACGCCGGCCGGAATCCGGCTCACACGGGCGACCGGGTCTTCGCCTCGCGCGGCTCCGGCGGCAGGTCGTCGTCCGGCCCGACGCGGGTGGGGGTCACGCCGCGCTCGGAATCGAGGATGAACTCCACGAGTTCTCGCACTTCAGGCGTCATGTCCCCCCGCCGGACGCGATCGAGACTCGCGCGGAGGGGTTCGCCCGACCGGAAGATCGTCCGGTAGGCGGCTTGGAGGGCGCGGATCGCGTCCGGCTCGAAGCCCCGGCGCTCGAGGCCGATGCGGTTGACGCCGTACGTGCGGGTCCGGCCTCCCCCGACCAGTGTGTACGGTGCGACGTCGCGCGAGACGCGCGCACCGCCTCCGACCATCGCGTGCCGGCCGATGCGCGTGAACTGGTGGATGCCCGTCAGCCCGCCCACGATCCCCCAGTCCCCGATCTCGACGTGTCCTCCCATCGTCACGCCGTTCGCGAGCACGACGTGATCTCCGATGAGGCAGTCGTGCGCGATGTGCACGTAGGCCATCACGAGCGCGTCCGCCCCGACCGCGGTCAGGCCGCTCGCGGCCGTCCCCCGGTTCAGCGTCGTGAATTCACGCACGACGGTGCGGGGTCCGATCTCCAGGAAAGTGCGTTCCCCGGCGTATTTGAGATCCTGCGGGTCCGAACCCAGGACGGCGCCCTTCGCGATGCGCACATCCTCGGCCACGCGCGTATCCCGCTCGATGAGCACGTGCGGGCCGATTCGGACCCGTTCGCCGATCTCCACGCCGGGGCCGATCACGGTGTACGGACCCACCGTGGCGCTGGATGCGACGCTCGCCGACGCATCGACGACGGCCGTCGCGTGGCGCCCCGGAGCGTAGCCCGCCGAGGTCACCGGTCCATGACCTGCCCGAGAATCGTGGCCTCCGCCGCGATCCGGCCGTCGACCCGCGCGATCCCCTTCAGCTTTCCGCGCCTTGCCCGTCCCTGGACGAGATCGAGTTCGAGGATCAACTGGTCGCCGGGGATGACGGGCCGCCGGAACTTCACGCCGTCCACCGACAGGAAGTAGATGACCTTGTCCTCGGGGTTCTGCAGGCCGCTCATCAGCAGGACCCCCCCGCACTGGGCGAGCGCCTCGATGATGAGCACCCCCGGCATCACTGGACGGCCCGGAAAATGTCCGGCGAAGAACGGCTCGTTCGCGCTCACGTTCTTCAGGCCGACGATCCGTTGCCCCGGCTCGATCTCGAGCACGCGGTCCACCAGGAGCATCGGATACCGGTGCGGGAGGATGTTCAGAATCTCGGTGACGTCCATCACCCTTCCTCGTTCGTCTCGTTCTCCCTCGCTCCGGCTCCCCGATGACGCGATACGAGCCGGCGGGCGAGTTCCAGGTTGCCGTGATGTCCCGGCCGATCCGCGACCACATGACATTGCAGCCTCGCGCCCACGAGTGCGAGGTCGCCGATGATGTCCAGGATCTTGTGGCGCACGAACTCATCCGGAAAACGGAGTTCCTGTCCGGCCTCAAGCCCGTCTTCGGAAAGGACGAGCGTATTCTCACGGTTCGCTCCGAGGGCGAGTCCGCGCTCCCCCAGCGCCTCCGCCCACGCGGACAGGCCGAAGGTGCGCGCCGGCGCGATCTCCCGGGCGAACTCCGCGGGGTCCAGCCGGGCGCTCGCCGACTGCCGCCCGATGAGCGGGTGGTCGAAGTCGATCGTTGCCGAAATCCGGCCAGCCTCCGCGGGCAGGACATCGTACCGGGTCCCTCCGATCCGCAGGCGCAGCGGGCGGTCGATCCGGAGGCGGGGCGCGTCTGCGTCCTGTGCGACGGGTCCGGCTTCCAGCAGCCGGTCGCACCACGCTCCGGCGCTCCCGTCGAGCGCGGGAGGTTCCGGCCCCGAGACGTCGATCCAGAGGTTGTCGAGCGCCAGTCCGTGCGCGGCGGCAAGCACGTGTTCGGCGGTGCGAACGATGGCTTCGCCCTTCCTGAGGGCGGTTTCGCGGTACGCGGAGTGCACGGACTCCACCGTGGCGGGTATCTCCGGAGCGCCGGGGAGATCCGTGCGGCGGAAGCGTAGACCGCCGTGTTCGGGAGCGGGGCGCAGTCTCACGACCGAGCGCTCGCCGGTGTGTATTCCTTGCCCGCCGACCTCCACGGCCCTCGCGATCGTGCGCTGCTTCGGCGTCAAGCGCTTCCGTCGCGCGGCCTGCGCCGCCCGTCCCGACCGGCCCCGGACCGCCGCTCGAGCCGCGCGACACGATGGAAGAGCTCCGGCAGCCGGCTCAGGTGTGCGGCCTCCTTCAGCCACGACCGCTGCGGGCGGGCCGGCGTCCCGCCCACCTCCGCGCCCGGCGGCACATCCTGAACCACGCCCGTCTGCCCCGCGATGCGCGCCCCGGCTCCGATCGTCAGGTGGCCGGCCACGCCCGCCTGCCCGCCGAACTCCGTTCCGGCGCCGATCACGCAGCTTCCCGCGATGCCGACGTGGGCGGCGATGAGGCAGTCACTCCCGATCCGCACGTTGTGTGCCACGTGTACGAGGTTGTCCAGCTTGGTCCGGTCCCCGATCCGCGTGTCGTCGAGCGCGCCGCGGTCGATCGTGCAGTTCGCGCCGATCTCGACGTCGGCGCCGATCACGCAGCCGCCGATCTGCGGCACCTTGTGCGCCCCATCCGGCCCCGGCACGTACCCGAAACCATCCGTCCCGACGCGGGCGCCGGCGTGCACGCGCACGCGGTCGCCCAGCTCCACGCCGTGCAGGATGGAGACTGCGTGTCCGAGCCGGCAGTCCGCTCCGATCCGGGCTCCGCGTCCGATGAGCGTCCCGGGTCCCACCCACGTCCCGCGCCCGATCCGGGCCCCAGCCTCCACCACCGCCCCCGGGCCCAGCGATACCTCCTCGCCGATTCGCGCCCCCTCGTCGACCCGGGCGGAGGGATGGATCGCCGGCGGAGGCGCCGGCTCCGGATGGAACAGACGCACGATCCTGGCGAAGGACAGCTGGGGATCGTCGACCTTCAGGACGCTGAACCGGACGCCGCCCGGCTGGAAGCCGCGCGGGGTCAACACGGCCCCGGCCCGCGTCCCGCGGACGGCCTCCCGCATCGCTTCGCGGGCGAAGAATGAGAGATCCTCCGGACCGGCTACGTCGAGCGAGGCCACTCCGGTCAACCGGCGGTCGGGATCCCCCAGTACATCCGCGCCCACGCGATGCGCGAGGTCGGCGACCGTGAACGCCGGCATTCGGGGAACGGAGCCGGAGCTGCGCCGGGCCGCTAGCCGCCGGGCGTGGCCGAGAGAGCGGCGAGATCGACCCCGAGACGCTCGAGCACGGAGGTGGTGATGTCGAGCGAAGTGTCCGCCGCCACCAGGCCCGCGGCGACGTCGAGGACGATCGAGTAGCCGCGTTCCGCCCGGATCTCCTCGATCACCTCGTTCACGCGGACCACGATCGGTTCGAGCAGTGCCGCGCGACGCCGATCCAGTTCCCCCATCAGTTCCTGCTGTCTCGTTGTGGCCTGCTGCTGCCTGTCGCGGATCTCCTGCTCCCTCTGCTGGCGTCCCGACGGGTCGAGCAGGGACTGCTGCTGTTGATACGTCTCGATCAGAGAATTGATCTCGACAGCGAGCGAGTCCAACTCACTCTCGAACTCGTCGGAAACGCGCTGGAACGCGACGCCGGCCGAATCGGCGCCGGGCGCGACGGGGAGGATCGCCTGCGTGTTCACGTAGACGATCGGCGTCCCCTCGGGGGGCAGCGGGACGAGCTCCAGCACCGGTGGCGCCCCCGCCGGCTCCTGCCCGGCCAGAGGGCCCGCGAGCAGCGCGCCAAGCGCGAGCGCGCACATCGCCGCCGACCCCGCGCCCCTGTGGATCCAGTTCATGTCGGTATCCCTCTCGGTTCAGAACACGCGTCCGAACTTGAAGTGCAACTGCCAACCCGGATCCGGCCGGCCCAGGACGTCGCGCCGATCGAAGCCGTATGCGTAGTCGAGACCCAGCGGACCGAACGGCGTCACGAGACTCGCGCCGATCCCTGCCCCCACCAGGAGGTCCGTCGGGTTGAGCTGGCTTGCGTCCAGCCAGACGTTCCCCGCGTCCATGAAGGCGCTCATGAAGATGCTGCTCGTCAGCTTGATCCCGAAAGTCACCCCCGTGCGGAAGAACGATTCGCCCACGCGGTCGAGGTCGCTGAAGGGCGCGTTGTCCGGGATGTGCCCCGACGGTGTGATCGAGGCCTCGTCGTACCCTCGTAACTGGATCCCCGCCTGCGTGCCGCCCGCGTAGTAGCGTTCGGTGAAGAACGGATTCCGGCCGAGGATGAGCCCCGCCTCGAAGCTGAGGCCGAAGGTGAGTTCGATGGGCGGGCTCGTGCTCCCCGGGCCCCCGCCGAGCCGGCCCACCGGCACGAACCACTCACTCGTCAGGTCGAGCTTCTGGTAGTTCCCGTCGCCCCCCAGAAAGCCGCCCGTCTGCCGGAACGCGATCTGGTTGCGGGCGCCAGCCGTCGCGAACAGGGGATTGTTCCTGCTGTCCTGGACCAGGCGCCCGGAAAGCGTGGACCGCAGACCGGAGAAGAGCGAAAAGCGCCGCCCGATCACGTTCGTCGTGTCCAGCCCCCGCACATCGTCGTCGAAGAGCGAGTAGCCCACGAACACGCGCGTGTTTCGTATCCCGAAGATGGGGACGCCGAGCTCGGTCAGGCCGCCCCTCTGGCGGCGGTCCCCGAGGCTGAAACCGGTGAACTGATCGCGCGAATCCCGGAGCGAGACGTTGGCGGAGTAGTGGCTTCCGAGGAGTTCCGGATCGGAATAGCTGATGTCGAGGTCGCGCTGCCGGCGGCCGAAGATCCAGCGGAAGCTCCCCGTCTTCGCGAGTCCGAAGAGGTTCGGCTGCGTATAGCCGATGAACCCCGCGAGCCCCGTGTAGCCGGAGGCTGTGATCCCGAAGTTCAGCGTCCCCGTCTGCTTCTCCTGCACGCGCAGCGAGATGTCGATATCCCCGTCCGGACGCGGGCGGATGTCGATCGCCTCGTCCGGCGGCAGGGGCTCGAAGAAGTTCAGCCCCTGGATATTCTGGAACGACTGGATCAGGCGTTCCTGCGAGTACACGTCTCCGGGGAAGATGAGCAGGCGGTTCCGGATCACGCGGTCGTGCGTGGCCGTGTTCCCCTCGATCGCGATCTCGCGGATGTAGCTCCGCGGGCCTTCCTGGATGACGAGGTGGGCCGTGACGCGCGGCGACTCGCCCTCGGGGACGTCCACGCGCCGCACGTCCGGCGTGACGCGGGACCCCAGGTATCCGTTGTTCCGGTACAGGTCGCCGAGGTCCGCCGGCGACGCGTAGAAGGCGGTGAAGTTGAAGGGCGGATACTCCTCGTCCCCTTCGGCCTCGTGCTGGCCGCGGCGGACGATGGGCTCGATCGTCGCGAGCGGGAACGCGCGGTTGCCCGTGATCCTCAGGTCCTCGAGCAGATAGCGGGCGCCCTCCTCGACGCGGATCTCGATGCGGCCCTTCCCGGTGAGGCGGTCCGATATGACCGTATCCCCGAGGACCTCGAAGTCGAGATAACCGTTCGCGCGGTAGAATTCCGGGAGCCGCTCCGTCAGGTCGCGCCGGAACTCATCCTTCTTGAGCTCGCCGGAATCGAACCAGAAGAACCCCTCCTCGTCCGTGCCCATCGCCGCCCGCAGTTCCGCGTCCGTGAAGGCTGCGTTCCCCTCGAACGTGATCGCCGTGACCCCGAGCCGGGGCCCCTCGTCCACGTCGAACACGACGAGCAGGTCGGGAGGAAACGCGGGGTCCGGGCGGATGAGCGTATCCACGCTCGCGGTCGGAAAGCCCTCGTTCGACAGCAGTTCGAGGAGCGTGACCCTCGCGCGCCCGATTCGGCTGGGGTCGAGCGGACTGTTGCTCGCGAGGCCGATGGTGTCGCGGATGACATCTTCGTCGACCCGTTCCAGTCCACGGAACGCGTACTGCGTGATGTAGGGCCGTTCCTCCACGCGGATGTAGAACACGCCGCGCTCGGGATCCTCCGACTCCACCACGCCGACCTCGACATCCGAGAAGTCCCCGGAGCTGAAGAGGCGGCGGATCGCGTCCTGGATCTGGGGCTGCCGCACGACGTTGCCGGCGCGGAGCCCGCTCCGGGTGACGATGATGTTCGCGGAGTGGCGCTGGTTCCCCACCACCACGACCGAATCGACACGGACGGAGGACTGGTCGAGCTGAAGCTGCGCCGCCGCGGGCTCTGCCGCGGCGAGCCCGAAGATCAGGCCCGCCAGCCACAGTCCGCCCGCCGCGCCGGCAGGCGGCCGTCGGCGGTTCATTTCGCCGAGGACGTCGTGGGCGTGGCGAACACCAGGCTGTCCTCGTCTTCGGCGATGTCCACCCGGATCCGGTCGCCGGGCTCGAAATCGGCCATCAGGATCCGCTCGGAGAGCGCATCCTCGACATGCCGCTGAATCGTCCGCTTGAGCGGGCGCGCCCCGAACTTCTCGTCATAGCCACGGTCCACGAGGAAACGGATCGCCGCATCGGTCAGCTCCAGCTCGAGACTCTCCTCCGCAAGTCGCTTCTGCACTTCCCTGAGCTGGATGTGCACGATCTCTCCCAGCTGCTCCTTCGACAACGGATGGAAGACGATCGTCTCTTCGACCCTGTTCAGGAATTCGGGCGTGAACACGCGGTCGATCTCGTCCGAGACTCGTTCCCGGATCCGCTCATAGTCGATCCCGCCCGTATCTTCCGTGAACCCGACACGCGTCGAGCTGCCAATGTCACGGCTTCCGACGTTGGAGGTCATGATGACGACGGTGTTCTTGAAATCGATGACCCGCCCGTAGTTGTCCGTGAGCCGGCCCTCGTCGAGAACCTGGAGGAGGATGTTGAAGACATCCGGATGCGCCTTTTCGATCTCGTCGAGCAGGACGACGCTGTAGGGTCGTCGCCGGATGGCCTTCGTGAGCGCGCCGGAATCCTCGTAGCCGACGTAGCCCGGCGGCGCGCCGATGAGACGGCTCACGGAGAACTTCTCCATGTACTCCGACATGTCCACGCGCACGAGTGCGCTTTCCTCCGCGAACAGGAAGCGTGCCAGGGCCCGCGCGAGTTCGGTCTTCCCAACCCCGGTCGGCCCGCAGAAGATGAAGCTCCCGATCGGCCGGTTGGGATCCTTCAGCCCCGCCCTACCGCGGCGGATGGCGCGACTCACCGCCTCGATGGCCTCGTCCTGTCCGACGACGCTCTCGTGCAGTTCGTCCTCCATGCGGAGCAGGCGGTCCGTTTCCGCCTCGCGCAGCCGGGTCACCGGAATCCCGGTCCAGCGACCGACGATGAAGGCGATATCGTCCTCGTCTACCGTGGGGCGGTACTCGGCCCGCGCGCGTTCCCACTCGTCGCGCCGGCGCTTGATTTCCTCCTGAACCTCCTTCTCGCGGTCCCTGAGGTAGGCGGCGCGCTCGAAGTCCTGGTCGCTGATCGCGGCGTCCTTCCACTCCGCGAGTTCCTCGAGCTTCGTATGAAACTCCTGCACCTCGGCGGGCGGCACCTGCGCGGCGAGCCTCGACCGGGCACCCGCCTCATCGATCACGTCGATGGCCTTGTCCGGGAGAAAGCGGTCCGTGATGTAGCGCTCCGCCAGCCGGGCGGCGGCGGAAAGCGACGCATCCGGGATCTCCACGTTGTGGTGGTCCTCGTAGTACTTCCGCAGGCCCTGAAGGATCTCGACGGTTTCGTCGATCGTCGGGGCTTCGACGATCACGGTCTGGAAGCGGCGTTCGAGCGCCCCGTCCTTCTCGATGTACTTGCGGTACTCGTTCAGCGTGGAGGCGCCCACGCACTGCAGCTCCCCCCGCGAGAGGGCCGGCTTGAGCATGTTCGACGCGTCGATCGCGCCTTCCGCCGCGCCCGCGCCGACGAGCGTGTGCAGCTCGTCGATGAAGAGGATGACGCCCTTCGCCTGCGAGGTCTCGTTGACGATCGCCTTGAGGCGCTCCTCGAACTGACCCCGGTACTTCGTGCCGGCGATGACCGCCGCCATGTCGAGCGCGAGGACGCGGTGCCGCTTCAGGCTGTCCGGCACGTCGCCCCGCTGGATGGCCTGGGCGAGCCCTTCGACGATCGCCGTCTTGCCCACTCCCGGCTCGCCGATGAGCACCGGGTTGTTCTTCTTGCGGCGCGAGAGGACCTCCATCATGCGCTCGATCTCGCCCAGCCGCCCGATCGTCGGATCGAGCTTTCCCTGCCTCGCGAGCTGCGTGAGGTCGCGGCAGAAATGGTCCAGCGCCGGGGTCTTCGACTTCTTGTCGCCCTTCTTGCCGGACGAACTCGCGGGGTCGGAAACGGAGGCCGTGGCGGGCGTGCCGCCGGCCGGCATGTCCGTTCCGAGCAGCTTCAGCGTCTCCGCCCGCGCGCCGTCGAGCCCGATGCCGGCCTCTCCGAGCACCTTTGCCGCGAGCCCCTTCTCCTGGCGGAGGAGACCGAGCAGGAGGTGCTCCGTCCCCACGTAGGTGTGGTTGAGCTCCTCCGTTTCGGCCATCGCGTGCTCGAGCACGTTCTTGGCCTGCGTCGTGTAGGGGAGTTCACCGATCGACGAGCTGCTCTTCCCCGTCCGGATGTTCCCTTCCACGAGCCGCTTCAACTCGTCGAGGTCGGCGGACAGGTTGGCCAGAACCGCGGCGGCGACGCCCTCGCCCTCCCGGATCAGGCCGAGGAGGATGTGCTCCGTGCCCACGTAGTCGTGCTTGAGGCGGATGGCCTCCTCGCGCGCCATGGCGAGCACCTTCCGAACCCGATCCGTGAAGTTGTAGTTCATCCGCGCCTCATGTGGCGTCGACGTAACGGCCGGCGGCGTGACTCAGTCCGATCCCCCCACTACGCAAGGGCTCTTCGAACGTAGCTGGCGCGGAACGCGTCCGCATCCGCCTCGTCGAGCCGGCGCCCGGCGGCGCGCGCGAGATGTGCGGTCTGGGCATGGATCATCATGCGGCTGATCACATCTACCCGAGGCGTTTTCAGAAGTTTCAGCGAGATGCCGAGCCGGACTCCGGAGAGGAGGTTCATCATCTCCTCGAAGGGCAGGCTTCTTGCGTGACACAGGATGCCGTAGGCCCGCCACACCTTGTCCTCGAGCACGTTCGGCGCCTCGCGCAGCAGGACGGCTCGCGCCTGCTTCTCGTATCCGATCACGCGGCCCACCAGGCGTTCGAGCTGGTCGATCAGGTCCTCCTCGGTCTTGCCCAGCGTCGTCTGGTTCGAAATCTGGAACAGGTTCCCGACGATCCTCGAACCCTCTCCGTATAGACCCCGGTAGGTCACGCCGAGTTGCCCCATCCCTTCGAGCACCTTGCGGATCTGCCGGGTGAGGACGAGGCCGGGCAGATGAATGAAGACGGAGGCCCGCAGCCCGGTCCCCACGTTGGTCGGACAGGAGGTGAGGAAGCCGAACTCCTGGTGGAAGGCGTACGGAAGACGGGCGCCGATCTCCTCGTCGAGCTGGTCGAGGTCGCGCCACGCCGCCGCGAGCTGAAAGCCCCCCCGCAGCGTCTGCAGCCGGAGGTGATCCTCTTCGTTCACCATCATCCCGAGGGCCCGCGTCCGGGACAGGGCGAGGCCCGAGCCGCGACGCGGGCCCGTTTGGGGTTTGCCGATGAGTTCCTTGCTCACGAGACGCCGCTCGAGCAGGAGGAGGCGGTCCACCGGGTCGAGGCGCGAGATCTCCCAGAAGTCGACCTGTTCGAGCACGCCCGCGGCCTCCGTCGCCACCCGCGCCTTCTCGAGCAGGGCTTCGCGCTCTTCTCCCGTCGCGTGGGCCGAGAACGAATATCCCTGGAGGTTGCGGGCGAGGCGTACGCGACTCGAGACGACGATGTCGCCGTCCGGCCCTTCTTCATCGAGCCAGTCGAGACCGTGGGTCCCGATGGGCGGCGCGGCCGCGGGCCCGTCCGTCACGACACTTCCGTCAGCGCGTGGATCGCGTCCCTGAGGTCCGCCGCGGACTCGAAGTCTTCGATCTCCACCGCCCGCTCGAGCCGTCGGCGGAGGGTGGAGAGGCGGACCTGCTCCGGATCCGCGTCCGGAGCCGTGCTCACGTACACCTTCCCCATGTGCTGCGAGGAGCCATGCACGCGGCGGAGGAGCGCACGGAGCTGGCGGTCGAACTGCGCGTAGCACTGCGGACAGCCCAGTCTCCCGGACTTGCGGAAGTCGCCGGCTCCGGTGCCGCAGTACTCGCACGCCTCGCCGGCCTCGTCGAACAGCGTCTCGCCGGCGCTCCCGCCGAGGTGCGCCAGCAGGTCCGCCATGGGCGCGGATCCGCTGCCGGCCGACACCCCCTTCAGCGTCGCGCAGGTCGAACAGAGATTGAGCGTACGCATCTCGTTGTTCTCAATCTCCGTGAGGGTGATCGTCGCCTTGCGCTCCCCGCAGTTCTCGCAGTCCATCCGTTTCTCCGTTACGTCGCCCGGCGCGCCGTCACGCGGCGACGAGTGCCCCGCTCTCGATGCGCAGCACCCGACCCGCACGCCCCGCCAGCTCACGGCTGTGTGTCACGACGACCAGCGCCGCGCCGTGTCCGTCCACCAGCTCGAACAGCAGGTCGTGCAGGCGCAGCGTCGCCTCGGCGTCGAGGTTCCCGGACGGCTCGTCCGCCAGCACGAGCGGGGGCGCGTTCGCCAGCGCCCGTGCCACCGCGACCCGCTGCTGCTCTCCGCCGGAGAGCCGGCGCGGCCGGTGGCTCGCCCGTTCCGCCAACCCCACCTGGGCCAGCAGTTCGGCCGCCCGGTCGCGGGCTTCCTCCCGCGACGCCCCCGCGATCAGCCGCGGCAGCATGACGTTCTCCAGCGCCGTAAAGTCGCGCAGCAGGTGATGGAACTGGAAGACGAAGCCGACGAACCGGTTCCTGAGTTCGGCGAGCCGCTCTCCGCCGAGTTCCGACACCCGTTCGCCCCCGAGCCAGACGTCTCCCGCCGTCGGCCGGTCGAGGGCGCCAAGCAAATGTAGCAGCGTGGACTTCCCGGACCCACTCGGACCCACGATCGCGAGGGCGTCCCCCGGGTCCACGGTGAGGTCGATTCCCTTCAGGACGGGGAGGAGGCCGCCATCCGGGCTCGGGAAGGTCCGCTCGAGTCCCGCCGCCCGCACGGCGGCCGTCTCCCCTCCCTCCCGATCCGCGGTCATTCGTGCCGGATGGCGTCGACCGGCGCGAGCGCCGCGGCCTTTCGCGCCGGATAAATGGTGGCCAGGTAGGAGATGAGCAGCGATCCGAGGATGATCAGGGTGACGTCGATCGGCGCGAGCGAGATCGGCAGCCGGTCGATGAAGTACACGTCGCTCGGCAGGGAGATGAACTCGTAGCGGGACAGGGCCCAGGCCAGGATAGCGCCGAGCGTGGCGCCGAGGGTCGTACCGACGACGCCGATGAAGAGCCCCATGTTCGTGAACACCCTGCCGACGCTGCCGGCGCTCACCCCCATCGAACGGAGAATGCCGATCTCGCGCGTGCGGTCCGCGACCATCATCACCAGCGTCGAGACGATGTTGAACGAAGCGACGAGGACGATGAGGATGAGGACGACGGCCATGCCGAGCTTCTCGAGCCGGAGCGCGGAGAAGAGGCTCCGGTTGAGTTCCTGCCAGCCCTCCACCCGGTAGGGCCAGCCGAGGGCCTCCTCCAGCCGCGCGGACACTTCCGTCGCCCGCCACGGGTCGCTCACGTCGAACTCGATCCCGGTCACGGCATCGCCGAGTCCGAACAGCGCCTGCGCCTCGGCGAGCGGGGCCATCGCAAGCTCGTCGTCGTACTGGTAGAGGCCCGTCTGGAAGATCCCCGTGACCTCGAAGCGTCTCAGCGAGGTCGAGAGCCCCGCGGCGGAAAGCGTCGCGTCGCGGGTGGAGGCCGCGACGATGACCTTGCCCTGGTAGAGGCCCATCCTCTGGGCGAGACCCCGCCCCACCACGATGCCCGGATTGCCGGATTCGGTCGCCCCGAAGGGCGGTTCCCCGATGATGAGGTGCTCCATGAGCCCGGCGATGCGCATCCCGTCCGGGTCGTCCGGGATCCCGCGCAGGACGACGGATTCGTTGTAGCGGTCGCCCTGCTGCGTGAGGATGACGTTGTTGAAGGCGAACGGGGAGGCCGCGACCACATCGTCATCCTCCCGGACCCGGTCGAGGACCGTCTCCCAGTCGGCCATCTGGAAGCCGCTGTCGAGTTCCATCACGTGCGCGTGCGGACCGCCGCTGAGGATGCGGTCCCTCAGGCTCTCCTGGAGGCCGTTCAGGACGCCGATGACGACGATGAGGGCCATCACGCCGACGGCCACGCCACCCACGGCGAGACTCGAGATGAAGGCGACAAGCCTCGAGTCCTTTTCGTCCACGGTGCCGGCGCTGGCGAGGGGCCGCCACGGCCGGCGGAGGAAGCGGCCGAGGGCCCGGAAGCCCCCGAAGACCGACATGCGGCGCCCGGTCCCCCGCAGGTAGCGTCGGGCGACGAAACGCTCGAAGCGCCCCCGCCCCCCGCTCACGGGCGTCCCTCCTCCGGACGGAGGATGGGGAAGAGGACGACGTCGCGAATCGACGTCTGTCCCGTCATCAGCATCACGAGGCGGTCGACCCCGAGCCCGAACCCGCCCGTGGGAGGCAGCCCGTATTCCAGCGCCCGCACGTAGTCCTCGTCGATCTCCATCGCCTCCTGGTCGCCCGCTTCCCTCAGCCGTTGCTGCGCCGCGAACCGGTTCCACTGGTCCGCCGGGTCGTTGAGTTCGCTGAACGCGTTCACGAGTTCGAAGCCGCACGCGATGACCTCGAAACGCTCCGCAAACGCCGGCTCTTCCCGCTTCGGTTTCGCGAGCGGGCTCATCTCGATCGGGTGACCGTACACGAAGACCGGGTTCGTGATCCGGCCTTCAACGAGATCCGAGAACAGCGCGTCCAGCAGTTGCACCCGCGAGAGTTCGTCCGCGTCGGCGCGCCCGGTCTTTCGAGCGAGTGCGCGGAGATCTTCGTCTCCCGCCTCCCGCGGATCGACTCCGGTGGCCTCCGAGAACGCCTCATCCCAGCGGACCCGCGGCCAGGGAGCGGCCAGATCGACCTCCGTCCCGTCGTACGCGAAGCGCGTCGTCCCCATTACCTCCCGCGCGACATCGCCGATCATCGTCTCCGTGAGCCTCATCACGTCCTCGTAATCGGCGAACGCGAAGTACAGCTCGAGCATCGTGAACTCGGGGTTGTGCGTGCGGTCGATCCCCTCGTTGCGGAAGTCGTGGCCGATCTCGTACACGCGGTCGAGATTCCCGACGATGAGCCGCTTCAGGTAGAGTTCATCGGCGATCCGCAGGTACATCTTCCGGTCGAGCCGGTGGTGGTGCGTGGAGAAGGGCCGGGCGAGCGCGCCCCCGTAGAGCGGCTGCAGGATCGGCGTCTCCACCTCGAGGAAGCCGCGTGCGTCGAGCCAGCGGCGGAGTTCCGTGACGACTCTGCCCCGGATCCGGAACACCTCGCGGACGTCCGGGTTCACCGCCAGGTCCGCGTACCGCTGCCGGTAGCGCGAGGCCTGGTCGCTGAACCCGCTGTGCACGACGCGCCCCCCATCCTCGCCGACCTCCTCCTTGCCGAACGGGAGCGGGCGGAGGGTCTTGGTCAGGAGGGTGAGCGATTCCGCGCGCACCGTGACTTCGCCGCGCCGGGTCCGGAAGACGGCCCCCTCGACCCCGATCCAGTCGCCGAGGTCGAGCAGGTCCATGAGCGCGGAGCCCTCATCGCCGAGGAGGTTGCGCCGCAGGTGGATCTGCAGCCTCCCGTCGCGGTCGCCGACATGCGCGAAGGCGCTCCCTCCGAGATCGCGGTAGGAGAGGATGCGGCCCGCCACCCGGACCCCCTCGAGTTCTGGAGAGTCCCCGTCGTCCGCCGCCCCATTGGCCGCCGCCCCGTCGTCCGCCGTCTCCATCTCCTCGAACGCCGCGAAGGCCTCGCGCAGCTCGTGGGACCGGTCGAAGGCCTGGCCGTAGGGCTCGACGCCGAGTTCGCGCAGCCGGGCGAGTTTCGCGAAACGGTCCCTTACGGGCTTCGGCCGCTCGCGCGACGCGTACCAGCAGTCGGTACAGAGGCCGTCGCGGAGTCCCGGGAAGGCGGAGCCGCAGGGGGGGCAGATCACCAGCCCGTCTTGCCGGATTCCCGTCATGCGTCCGTCTTGCCGGATTCCTGGAGAAACGCCTGGATGAAGCCGTCGATCTCGCCGTCGAGCACGGCGTCGACGTTGCCGACCTCGAGGTTCGTCCGGTGGTCCTTGACCATCTTGTAGGGCTGCAGGACGTACGACCGGATCTGCCGGCCCCACTCGATCCGCGTCTTCGCCCCCTCCAATTCGGCCCGGCGCGCTTCCCGCTCCTCGACGGCCCGCTGGTAGAGGGCGGCCTGCAGCATCTTCATCGCCTTGGACTTGTTCTTGTGCTGGCTGCGCTCCTGCTGGCACGAGACGACGATGCCCGTCGGGAGGTGCGTGATGCGCACCGCCGAGTCCGTCTTGTTCACGTGCTGGCCTCCCGCCCCGGAGGCGCGGAAGGTGTCGACCCTGAGATCCTCATCGTTGACCGCGACCTCGATGTCCTCATCCACGACGGGATAGACAAAGACCGAGGCGAACGAGGTGTGACGGCGTCCCTGCGAGTCGAACGGAGAGATGCGCACGAGCCGGTGGACGCCCCGTTCGGCGGAGAGGTACCCGTAGGCGAACTGGCCATCCACATCGAGCGTGGCCGACTTGATGCCCGCTTCCTCGGCCGGGAGGAGGTCCATGACCTCGACATCGTAGTCGTGCTGCTCCGCCCAGCGCAGGTACATGCGCATGAGCATCTCCGCCCAGTCCTGCGACTCCGTCCCGCCGGCGCCCGGGTTGATCGTGACGAGCGCGCTGCGGTGGGCGTCCTCCCCCCGCAGCATGTTCCGCGACTCCAGGCGGGAGGCTTCCGTTTCCGCCCGAGCGAGCCCCGCTTCGAGTTCCGCCTCCAACTCGGCGTCGTCTTCCCCCTCGAGCAGCAGCGCCATCTCGAGCAGGTCGTCCACGCGGGCGGACCCGTCGGCCCAGGGACGGGTCCAGCTCTTGAGAAGGTTCGCCTCGTCGATGACCTCTTTCGCGCCGTCGCGGTCGTTCCAGAAGTCGGGGGCCGCCATCCTCTTCTCGAGCTCCGCGATGCGGATCAGCTTCCCGGGGATCTCAAAGATACCCCCGTAGCTCATCGAGCCGGCTGCGCAGCGCCTCCGCGCGTTCCTTCCGTCTCGCCAACTCCGTCATTTCCGGCTCCCGTCCCTTCGCTCGAGCGTCAGGTTTGCGTGGCGTGCGAGACGTGTGCCGTCTCGGAACCGCACCGGCGGTAATAGACCACGTTTCCCCCCGGAAGGCGAACTTTCCGAGCCGGGCGGCGGGGCCTTGCCGGGGCTTCTAGACGAGGTCGAAATCGATCCGCCGGGCGCCGCGATCCACGCGGGCGACCTGCACCTCCACGGGATCCCCCAGCCGGTAGCTCTTCCGCGTGCGGCGGCCCCGGAGGGCATGCTTCGCCCGGTCGTGGACGTAGCGGTCCCCCGCGAGGCGGCTCACATGGACGAGCCCCTCGATGTCGTACGCGTCGAGCCGGACGAAGAAGCCGAAGCGGGCCGTGGCGCTGATCGTGCCCTCGAAGTGGTCGCCCACGCGCCGGCCCATGAACTCGACCTTCTTGAGTTCCACCGAATCCCGCTCCGCCCGGGCCGCGTTCTCTTCGCGCGCCGAAGCGTGCCGGGCCGTCGCCGAGAGCCATTCCCGGTCGATGTCGCGGGCGCTGCGCGGCTCCGCCAGCCATCGGGCCATCTGCCGATGGACGACGAGGTCCGGGTAGCGGCGGATGGGCGAGGTGAAGTGGAGGTACGCCGGCGATGCGAGCCCGAAATGGCCCTCGTTGTCCGTCTCGTAGCGTGCCTTCGCGAGGCTCCGGAGCACCTGAACGGAGATGACCGGCTCCTCTACCCTGCCCTTCACCGCGTCGAGGAGGCGCTGGAAGTCGCGCGGGCGCGGCTTCCGCTGCGGGAAGGAGAGTCCGAACTCGACCGCCAGGAGGCGCAGCGCGTCAAGCTTCTCGGGGTTCGGTTCCTCGTGGATGCGGTAGAGGACGGGCACCCCCTTCTCGATCGCCCAGTTCGCCGCTGCTTCGTTCGCCGCGATCATCAGGTCCTCGATGAGCCGGTGCGAGTCGAGCCGCTCGCGCCGCCGCACGTCGACGGGAGCCCCCTCCTCGTCAAGTACGATCCGGGACTCGGGCAGATCGAAGTCGAGGCTCCCGCGCGCCCTGCGCCGCTGACGGAAGCTACGGCTCGCCTCGAGCAACGCCCGAAGGTCCCCGCGCAGGCCCGGATCCCGCTCCGTCGCCGGCGTACGCTCGCCGTCCAGCGCTTCCTGCGCCTCCTCGTAGGAGAGCCGGTGCGCGCTCCGGATGACGGCCCGTGCGAAGCGCGTCCCGCAGAGCGTTCCACCGCGGTCGACGGTGAGGAAGGCGGCGAGCGTCAGCCGGTCTTCGCCGGGCACGAGCGAGCAGACGTCGCTCGACAGCGCGTGCGGGAGCATGGGGAGCACCCGATCCACCAGGTATACGCTCGTGCCGCGCTCCCGGGCTTCCGCGTCGAGCCGGTCTCCCTCGCGCACGTAGTGCGATACGTCCGCGATGTGGATGCCGATCCGCGCCCCGCCCCCGGCGAGCCGCGCGATGGAGATGGCATCGTCGTGGTCGCGGGCGTCCACGGGGTCGATCGTGAGCACGCGGTCGCTCCGGCAATCCTCCCGGCCCTTGAGATCCGCCGGCCGGATCCCGCGCGCGGCCAAGGCCGCCGCCGCTGCCTCGACGGCTTCGGGGAACGCATCGCGGATCCCGTACCCGACCTGGATCGCGAGCACCTCCACGCCGGGATCTTCGGAGGGGCCGAGCACGCGTTCGACGCGGCCCGCCGGGCCCGGACCCTCTTCCCCCCAGTCCGTGACCTCGACGAGCGCGAGGTCGCCGGACTCGGCCTCTCCGCGGTCGCGCGCCGGGATGAACACGTCGATCCCGAGCTTCGGCCGGGTGGCGGCGAGCCAGCCGTGGCCGCGCTCGCCGCGGAAGACGCCGACGACACGACGATGGGCCCGGTCGAGCACTTCGACGATGGTGCCGCGGGGCCCGCGCCGTCCGCGGTCTTCGATCCGCACCGCGACGAGGTCGCCGTCCACGGCCGTGCCGAGATCGCGGGCGCGTACGAAAACGTCCTCGCCCCCCTCGTCCGGGATGACGAAACCCGCGCCGCTCTCGATCCGCTGCAGCCGTCCGCTGATCCGCCCGCGGCCCCGGGACCGTTCGCGCCCCCCGGATCGTCCGCGGTGCCGCGAGCGTCCGCGGCCTCGGTTGCGTTCTCCGGGGGTCAGAGAGGCTTCGCCTCGTCGATGAGCATGATCGGGATCCCCTCGTCGACCTCGAACTTCAGGCGGCAGGGGTGACAGAGCAGGGCTTCCTCTCCCTCCCCGGCGCGGTACTCCAGTTCGCCCTTGCACTTCGGGCACGCCAGGATCTCAAGCAGTCTGTCGTCGAGGGGCATCAGTTCTCCTGCGCCGGAACCCGGAAACCGAGCACCCTAAGATGGTGCGTTTTCTTCCGCCAGTTCGGGAGGACCTTGACCCGGAGCCGGAGATAGATCCGCCGCCCGAGGAAGCGTTCGATCTTCACGCGCGAGCGGGTCCCGAGCTTGCGGATCGTCCTTCCGCCGGCGCCCACGACGATGCCCTTCTGCGACTCCTTCTCCACGTGGATCAGCGCCTCGATGTACGTGGGCCTTCCCCCCTCGCGGTCGCGGAACTCCTCGATCCGGACGGCCACCGCGTAAGGGACCTCATCCGCCAACTCCTCGAGACAGGTCTCCCGGATCATCTCTGCGACGAAGTGCCGGACCGGCGCATCGGAGAGCTCATCCACGGGGTACAGGGGCGGGGACTCCGGAAGGCGCGCCGACAGGGCTTCGAGCAACTCCGGCACCCCCTCGCCGCTCGTGGCGCACGTCTCGTATACCCCGTCCCAGTCGCCACCCGCGAATCGGGCCCGCATCTCCTCGATGCCCGGTGCCGCGAGGCGGTCGATCTTGTTGAGGCAGAGGATCTTCGGAACGCTCACCGAATCCGCGAACTCGACGGCCCAGTCGAGGCTCGGCTCGAACCCCGCGTCGGTCACGGCGAGCACGAGATCCGCGTCTTCCAGCGCCGAGAGCGCCTCTTCCCTCATCGACCGATGCAGGGTGTAGCGGGGCTCCAGGAGGCCGGGCGTGTCGATGAACACGGCCTGCGCGGCTTCGTCCGAGTAAATCCCGAGGAGGCGCCGCTGCGTCGTCTGCGCCCGCGGCGTGACGGCCGCGAGCCGTTCTCCGAGGAACGCGTTGAGCAGCGTGGACTTCCCGACGTTGGGAAGCCCGACGATGGCGACGAAACCGGCCCTGAACGTCATGGGCGAACCACGGGCTGGAGCAGGCCGGCGACGATGCCGGAAGGTTGAACAAGAAGGTGAGTGACTTGCGGGAGGTCCAGGTGTGCCTTTCTCATCGAAAGGACATCTCCCTAGAAAGGAGGTGATCCAGCCGCAGGTTCCCCTACGGCTACCTTGTTACGACTTAGCGCCAGTCACTGAGTTTACCTTCGACGGCTCCCTCCCGAAGGTTAGGCCACCGGCTTCGGGTACCCCCAGCTTCCATCGCTTGACGGGCGGTGTGTACAAGGCCCGGGAACGTATTCACCGTAGTATGGCTGACCTACGATTACTAGCGATTCCGGCTTCATGGAGTCGAGTTGCAGACTCCAATCCGAACTTGGACCGACTTTTTGGGATTCGCTCCACCTCGCGGTATTGCTGCCCTTTGTGTCGGCCATTGTAGCACGTGTGTCGCCCTGGACATAAGGGCCATGATGACTTGACGTCATCCCCACCTTCCTCCGGTTTATCACCGGCAGTCCCCCATGAGTCCCCGGCATGATCCGCTGGCAACATAGGGCAAGGGTTGCGCTCGTTGCGGGACTTAACCCAACATCTCACGACACGAGCTGACG